>JBDTXV010000330.1:0-3561 GCA_040006015.1 Caldimonas sp. | reverse complement strand
CGACCGGGGTCGGCACCAGATTGGCTTCGTAATCGGCGTGCGCTTCCGCTGTCCATATGGCCCATGGAACATCGGCGGGAGCAGCCAATGCCTCGAGAGCCTTCGCGGCCGCGGCCATCGAGGACTGGAGCATCAGGTCGGCGGCGTAGACGCGTCCGAGCTCTTCGGCGCCGGCATGCATGTGCACCAGCTTCTGCAGCGGCCGCGGCACTTGCAGCAGCGAATAGCCGCTGGTCGTCATTTCGCCGAGCCGGGTGCCGATGGCGAGCACGAGATCGGCATCCCGGATGCGCTGCGCGAGCTTCGGATTGATGCCGATGCCGACGTCGCCGGCGTACTGCGCATGCCGGTTGTCGAACAAGTCCTGAAAGCGGAACGCGCAGCCGACCGGCAGCTTCCAGTTCTCGGCGAAGCGCTGCAGCGCCAGAGTCGCGTTTGCATCCCAGCCGCTGCCGCCGACGATCACGAACGGCTTCTTCGCGGCGATCAACATTTCGCGCAACTCGCGCAGCGCGCCGGGGGCCGGCCACGCGACGACCGGCTCGACTCGCGGCATCACCGGCGAAGAGGTCATCGCTCGCAGCATGTCCTCGGGCAGAACCAGAACCACGGGTCCCGGCCTGCCCTGCATCGCGGTGCGAAACGCGCGTGCGACGTATTCCGGGACGCGGTCCGCGTCGTCGATCTCGCCGACCCACTTGGCGAAGCCGAGCGTCCCCGGACCGAACATCTGCCGGTAATCGACCTCCTGAAAGGCCTCGCGATCGCGCTGGTCGCGGGCCACCTGCCCGATGAAGAGAACCATCGGCGTGCTGTCCTGGAACGCGGTGTGCAGGCCGATCGCCGCATTGCTCGCACCAGGCCCGCGGGTCACGAAGCACACGCCGGGTCTGCCGCTGAGCTTGCCTTGCGCATCGGCCATGAAGGCGGCGCCGCCTTCCTGCCGGCAGGCGATGAAGCGAATCCGGTCACGGTGCTCGTAGAAACCATCGAGCACGGCGAGAAAGCTTTCGCCCGGCACGCCGAACGCAGTGTCGACACCTTGGGCGAGCAACGCCTCGACCAGCGCATGGCCGGCAAGCCGCGGAGCAGAAGATGATTTCATTCGATTCGAGTGGCTCACAGCGTAGGGGAAAGAAAGTGTGCCCGCATCCGTCCCTAACGCCGAACGCGAGCGCCTAGGGTAAGACCGGATAGGCTCAATTCACCAGACGGTGAATTATTTGAACATGTCCGCATTGAGCGCCGAGGTCGTCGAGTTGCGCACCCGCGATGCCGATCGCACCCAGCAGTCGATACTGCGGGCGGCGATGGTCGAGTTCGCCGACAAGGGCCTGGGCGGCGCACGCGTCGACGCGATCGCTGAACGCGCCGGCATCAACAAGCGCCTGATCTACTACTACTTCGACGGCAAGGATCAACTGTTCCTCGCGGTGCTGGAACAGACGTATGCCGACATCCGCACCGCCGAGAAGGCGCTGCACCTGGAATCGGCGGATCCGGTCGATGCGATCCGTCGCCTCGTCGCGTTCACCTGGAACCACTATGTTGCGCATCCGGAATTCCTGAATCTGCTGAACAGCGAGAACCTGCACCGGGCGCGGCACCTGAAGCAGTCGAAGAGCATCCGCGAAATGAATTCGCCGCTGATCCAGACGCTCGGCGACGTGCTCGAACGCGGCCGCCGCGCCGGCGTGCTCCGCGGCGGCGTCGATCCGGTGCAGCTCTATATCTCGATCGCCGGGCTCGCATATTTCTATTTGTCGAACAACCCGACGCTGTCGACAATCTTCGGTCGCGACCTGATGTCGGCGAAGGCGATGGCCGAGCGGCTGTCCCACATCACCGAGGTGGTGGTGGGTTATGTGCTGCGCGCCTGACCTTTTAATTCAACGATCGGTTCAGATCGCAATCCCCGACCGCGGACTGAAGTGAACATCTCGTGACGCTGACAGCTGCCTTTTTCCGAATAACCCCCTTGAAGGAGACTCCATGACTTCGCCGTCGAAAGCCCGCACCCTCCTCGCTGCCGCCGTGCTCGCGACCGCCGCAAGCGGCGCCTGCGCGCAATGGAAGCCGACCCGGCCGATCAACCTGATCGTGCCGTGGGCCGCAGGCGGCTCGACCGACCAGGTCACGCGCGTCACGGCGGCCGAGCTCGAGAAGGTGCTCGGCCAGACCGTCGTCATCATCAACCAGCCGGGCGCGTCCGGATCGATCGGCACGAAGAGCGCGCTCGATGCCGCGAAGGACGGATACACGTGGGCCGCCGGCGCCGCGCAGGACCTCGGCGCCTACGAGACGCTCGGCTCGCTGAAGACCCGGGTGACCGACTGGAACCTGTTCCTGACGGTCGCGAACATCCAGGTGATCGGCGTCAATCCGTCGACGCCGTACCAGAACCCTCAGCAGTTGCTCGATGCGATGAAGGCACAGCCGGGCAAGATCTCGGTCGCGACCGCCGGCGTCACGTCGGCCGGGCACAACGCGATGGAGCTGATCGCGAAGGCGACCGGCGTCAAGTACCGCCACGTGACCTACGACGGCGGCAATCCGGCGGTCGTCGCGACGGTGTCCGGCGAGGCCGACCTGACGACGCAGCTCGCGGTCGAGCAGGCCGACATGATCCGCGGCAAGCGCCTGCGCCCGATCGCGACGGTCAGCGACAAGCCGCTCGAGCTCGAAGGCTACGGCACGATTCCGCCTCTTTCGAACACCATCCCCGGCTTCTCGGCACCGGCCAACTACTTCGGCATCTTCGTGCCGAAAGGCGTGCCCGACGAGGTCGTCAAGACGCTCGAGAAGATCTGGGTCGAGAACATCTCGAAGAGCGACGCGCTGAAGAAGTACGCGGCGAGCCGCGGCGCGCTGTTCGCGCCGTCGTATGGCGAGGCCGCGCAGAAGGCGGTGTTCCCGGCCGTGCAGGCGAACGCGTGGCTGCTGTTCGAAGGCGGCAAGGCCAAGGTTTCGCCCGACACGGTCGGCATCCCGAAGCCCTGAGCGAACGGCTCGTCGATCGGCGGAGCACGCGATGGCCCTTTCCGAGCTCGAGGAGTTCGATCCGGCCCATCTGTCGCCGGAGCAGGCTCAGGCGCTCGCCGCCAGCGATCTGCGCGGCGCCGTCGGCTGGCTGGTGCTCGGCGTCGCGGTGCTGGTCGGTTCGCTGCGAATGGACCGGCTCGAAAGCCAGGGCGCCAACCCGTACACGGCGCCGGGGCTGCTGCCGGCTCTGCTCGGCATCGCGATGATCCTGTTGTCCGCTTTGCTCGCGCTGCGCAGCTGGCGCCGCGGCGGGGCGGCGAAGAACAGCCCGCGCATCGAGCTCGATCCGGCTGTCGCCCGTCGGCTCGCGCTCGTGATCGGACTCGTGCTTGTTTACGCGGTCGGCCTGGTCGGCCATGGCCTGCCGTTCTGGCTCGCATCGACGCTCTATGTCACCGCGTCGATACTGATCCTGCAGCGCCCGCAGCGTGTCGCCGCGGGGCGCAGCGTCTCGTTGCGCGACGTGCTGTTCGCGCTCGCCGTCGGACTCGGTTCCGGGCTGGCGATCACGCTCGTCTT
>JBDTXV010000329.1:0-3562 GCA_040006015.1 Caldimonas sp. | reverse complement strand
CGTGCAGGCTCCGCCCGCCGTCGCGCCGGCTGCCGCGCCCGCACCGGCACCGGCACCTGCGCCAGCGCCAGCGCCAGCGCCAGCGCCGCCGGTCCCGGCCGCGGCCGCCCCGGCTTCGATGCCGGCGATCGCGCCGGCCACCGCCAGAGCGAGCGCGCCTGGCACCGGCGCATCGAGCGTCGCGACCGCGCCGCCGACCAAACCTGCCGCGAGCGCGGTCGCCGCGGCGCGGCCCGCGTCGCGACCGGCCGCCGTCAAGCCGGCCGCCGACGAGCCGGACCTGCTCGGTTCGATGATGAACGACAACCCGCTCGCGCTCGGCCTCGGCGCGCTGCTGGTCGCCTTGCTCGCCGGCTTCGGCATCTACCGGGTCAGCAAGAGAGCTAAGAAGAACAGCGGGGAGACGTCGTTCCTCGAAAGCCGCCTGCAGCCAGACTCTTTCTTCGGCGCTAGCGGCGGCCAGCGCATCGACACGCGCGATGCGGTCGGCGGTTCGTCGTCGATGACCTATTCGCTGAGCCAGCTCGATGCGATCGGCGACGTCGACCCGGTTGCCGAAGCCGATGTCTATCTCGCCTACGGGCGCGATCTGCAGGCCGAGGAAATCCTGAAGGAAGCGATGCGCAGCAGCCCGGAGCGCCTCGCGATCCGGACCAAGCTGCTCGAGGTCTATGCGAAACGCCGCGACACGAAGGGCTTCGAGCAGCTGGCGGCGCAGCTCTACGGCCTGACCCGGGGCGAAGGCGAAGACTGGGCTCGCGCGCAGGAGCTCGGCGCCGAAATCGATCCGGACAATCCGATGTTCCAGCCCGGCGGCGCGCCGACCGACGTGGTCGGTGCGACCGACGGCGGCGAGCCGCTCGGTGCGAGCACGATGCCGCAGACGGCTGCGCCGCGAGCGTCGCAGTTCGGGCAGGCACGGCCGGCGTTCGCAGCGACGCAAAGCGCGTTGAGCGATCTCGACCTCGATCTCGACGATCCGGAATCGGGCACGCCGTCGATCCGCGGCGCGCTCGATTCGTCGAAGCTGCCATTGACGACTGCGGCCGATGCGGCGTTCTTCGAGCAACCCACGATTCCGGAACTGCCGCCCGCGCCGAGCGAAGCGCCGGCGGACAAGCGCGCAGAGCCGCTCGCGTTCGACATGTCCGGCTTCTCGCTCGATCTCGACAAACCCTCGACGACGGCGGCTTCGGCCAGCGAGCCGGGGCTTGGCGAGCTCGACCTGCCCGATCTCGAAGGCGAGGGCTCGCACGACCCGATGGTGCGCAAGCTCGAGCTGGCCGAGGAATTTCGGCAGATCGGCGACAAGGACGGCGCGCGCGATCTGCTGCGCGAGGTTCTCGCGAACGCGTCGGGCGTGACGCGCACGAAGGCGCAGACGATGCTGGACGATCTGGGCTGATCAGGCCCGGTCGGGCGGTCATCGACGAGGCAAGGGCGTGAGGATTGCGCTCGGCCTCAGCTACCGCGGCTCGGCCTATCGCGGCTGGCAGAGCCAGCCGGGCGGCGACACGGTCCAGGACCGGCTCGAGGCGGCGCTGTGCAGCTTCATCGACCGGCCGGTCCGCGTCACCTGCGCCGGCCGCACCGATGCCGGTGTCCATGCGCTGAACCAGGTTGTCCACTTCGACAGCCCGGTCGAGCGCGAGCCGATGTCATGGCTGCGCGGCACGAATCGTTATCTTCCGGACGACATCGCGGTGCAGTGGGTCCGCGCCGTCGATCCGTCGTTCGACGCGCGCCGCAGTGCGCGCGGCCGTCGCTACGTCTATCTGCTGCTCGAGTCGCCGGTCCGATCCGGCATCGCGTTCGATGGCGTCGGCTGGACCTTCCGTTCGCTCGACCACGGAGCGATGGAAGCGGCGGCGAAGGTGCTGATCGGCGAGCACGACTTCAGCGCGTTGCGCTCGGCCGAATGCCAGGCCGCGACGCCGGTGCGCACGTTGCGCAGCCTCGCGATCACGCGCCGCGGCGCCTGCTGGCGCTTCGAATTCGATGCCAATGCATTCCTGCACCACATGGTGCGCAACATCATGGGCTGTCTCGTGATGGTCGGCAGCGGCCGGCGCGATCCGGCCTGGCTCGCCGAAGTCCTCGCGGCGCGCGATCGCAGTCGCGCGGCGCCGACTTTCGCCCCGGAAGGTCTTTACTTCGCGGGCCCGTACTACGATCCGGTCCATGCCGTTCCGGACCGAAACGCCGCCACCGACTGGCTTGCCTGAAAGCGCGATGCGGAACCAGCGCACGCGGATCAAGATCTGCGGCGTCGGCCGCGAGAGCGACGTCGAGGCCGCAGTCGGCGCCGGTGCCGATGCGATCGGCCTCGTGTTCTACGCGCCGAGCCCGCGCGCCGTCACGCTCGAACGAGCCTCGACGCTCGCGCGCCTGCTGCCGCCGTTCGTGATGCCGGTCGGTCTCTTCGTCAATGCCGATGCCGACGCGATCGCCGCGGCGATCGACGCGATTCCGCAACTGCTGTTGCAGTTCCACGGCGACGAAACGCCGGCCGACTGCGTCCAGTTCGGCCGACCCTTCCTGAAGGCGGCGCGGATCGCGCCCGGCTTCGATTTGCTAGACTTTGCGCGGCAGTTCGCCGATGCCCAAGCCATCTTGCTCGACGCCCATGTCGAGGCTTATGGTGGCGCTGGAAAGGTCTTCGATTGGTCTCTCGTTCCCTCCGCCGTGCCCCGTCCGGTCGTTTTGTCTGGTGGGTTGCATGCCGGAAATGTCATCCAAGGCATTCAGCAAGTACGGCCGTGGGCCGTTGACGTGAGCTCCGGCGTCGAATCCGCGCGCGGCATCAAGGATGCCGCGGCGATCCGCCGGTTCTGCGATGCGGTGCGCGAGGCCGATGCCCGCTGCGCCGCCGCCGAAGCCTGAGACTTTTCAATCCATGTCCACTTATCAGCAACCCGATGCGCGGGGCCATTTCGGACCTTATGGCGGCAGCTTCGTCGCCGAGACCCTGGTCCATGCGCTCGACGAATTGAAGCGCAGCTATGCCGAAGCGCAGCGCGACCCGGCGTTCGCCGCCGAGTTCCGCTCCGAGCTCGCCCATTTCGTCGGCCGTCCGAGCCCGATCTACCACGCGGCGCGGCTGAGCCGCGAGCTCGGCGGCGCGCAGATCCACCTGAAGCGCGAAGATCTGAACCACACCGGCGCGCACAAGATCAACAACACGATCGGGCAGGCGATGCTCGCGCGCCGGATGGGCAAGCCCCGCGTCATTGCCGAGACCGGAGCCGGCCAGCACGGCGTCGCGACCGCGACGATCTGCGCGCGCTACGGCCTCGAATGCGTCGTCTACATGGGCAGCGAGGACGTCAAGCGCCAGTCGCCGAACGTCTACCGGATGCACCTGCTCGGCGCGACTGTGGTCCCGGTCGAAAGCGGCTCGAAGACGTTGAAGGACGCGCTGAACGAAGCGCTGCGCGACTGGGTCACGAACGTCGAGAACACGTTCTACATCATCGGCACCGTGGCCGGCCCGCACCCGTACCCGATGATGGTGCGCGACTTCCAGCGCGTGATCGGCGACGAGTGCCTGGTGCAGATGCCC
>JBDTXV010000328.1:0-3603 GCA_040006015.1 Caldimonas sp. | reverse complement strand
GCATCGCCGATGCAGAGCAGCCCCGGCTTCGACCATTGCGTCAGCCGGTCGACCGCGACGGTCAGCAGCTTGACGTCGTCCCACGTGCGCACGTCGGCAATCCGCGATGCGAGCACCGGCGCGGCCTCGACCGCCTGCGCGCGGAAGACCTCGATCGGCTGGCGCTGCAACAGCTCGGCGCCACCCTTCGGAATCACGAACGCGCACTGCCAGTAGTCGCCGCGATCGATCGTCACGACGATGTGGCCGGGGCCGATGCGCGCGAGGCTGGTGTCGGTCTCTGCCGGATCGCGGCCGACGCGAAACCACAGCACGTCGATCGGCGCGCCGACGTCTTCGACCGGGAGACCGGCCCCGGCGCGCACCGTCGAGTGACGGCCGTCGCAGCCGACCGTACAGTCGGCGCGGATCTCGAAATCGCCGGCCGGCGACGTGCCGCGGACGCCGGCGACGCGGCCGTCGATCTCGACGAGCCCGGTGACGTTTGCGCGCATCCGCAGCTTGAAATCGGGCAGGCTGTCGGCCCGGTCGGACAGGAAATCGAGGAACTCCCACTGCGGCATCATCGCGATGAAGGCGTAGCGCGGCGGCAGCCCGGAGAAGTCGCCGAGCTGGACCCGCTCGTTGCCGAACCAGCCGGCGATCGTCCGCAGCTTCTGGTGCGGGCGGCGCAGGAAGTCGTCGAGCAGGCCGAGCTCGTCCATCACGCGCAACGTCGACGGATGCACCGTGTCGCCGCGGAAGTCGCGCAGGAAGTCGGCATGCTTCTCGAGCACGACGGTCGCGACGCCGGCGCGGGCGAGCAGATAGCCGAGCATCATCCCGGCCGGTCCGCCGCCGACGATGCAGCACTGGGTCGCTAGCGTCACCGATGGCGTCATCGCGGGCATCGCGGTCATCGAAGCCTCCTCGTGCAAGACGGGTGAGCGTTCATTCTGCGCCGCCGCGGAGCGGCGTCAACCGAGTCGACCGGCCGCGCCTACACTGCGCGACCTTCCTTCACAGTCGATCTCATGGGCTGGCACGGCCATCTGCAACTGAACTATCGCCGCGCCGACGGGCGCAGCGTGCTGCACGATCGTCACGACGGGCCGCTGCGCGTGCTGCAGAGCCTGTATCCCGAAGGTCCCGCGATCTGCCACAACGTGCTCGTACATCCACCGGGCGGACTGGTCGGCGGCGACGTGCTCGCGCTCGACGCGGGCCTCGGCGCCGACAGCCATGCGCTGATCACGACCGCCGGCGCGACACGCTTCTATCGCAGCACCGGCGCGGCGGCGACGCAGGCCGTCGCGGTCCGCATCGAGCGCGGTGCGCGGCTCGAATGGCTGCCGCTCGAGGCGATCGCGTTCAGCGGCTGCAATGCCGAGAACACGCTGCGCTTCGAGCTTGCGCCCGGCGCCGAAATGATCGGCTGGGATGTGCTGGCGCTCGGCCTGCCGGCATCGGACCGTCCGTTCGAAAGCGGCCGCTTCGTGCAATCGATCGAGCTGCCGAGGCACTGGCTCGAACGCGGCCTGATCGACGCGGCGGACCGGCGCCTGCTCGATTCGCCGCTCGGCCTCGCCGGCCGGCGCACGCTCGCGACGGCGTGGCTTGCGGCCGGCGCGCCGATTGCCGAGCCGCGCCGCGATGCGCTGCTCGATGCGGCGCGCAGCGTCGCGACGGCGCACTCGCTCGCGGCGTGGACCGGCGTCACCGCGCCGCAGCCGGAAGTCATCGTGCTGCGCGCGCTCGCACCGGCCGTCGAACCGGCGATCGATCTGCTGACGTGGGTCTGGAAGGCGTGGCGCGAAACGGCCTGGGATCTCGTCGCGACCGTGCCGCGGGTCTGGCGCACCTGACCGATCTCGGGCGATGCGAAGCGCGGGCGCGGACGCGAGTGCGAAGAAGCGTCGGCGCCGAAGCGGAAATTCTCCGGCGGCCGTCAGGCCACCCGCCGCAACCCGGGCCGCTCGCCCTCGGCGGCGCGATTGACGCCGCCGCGCCGCATCATCGACGCCGGAATCAGGCGTTCTTCGGCCGCCCGCGTCGAGCGGAACCGGCGCCGCTTCGTTTCCTTGTGAATGTTTTCCTTGCCGAGGCTGCCGACCGATGCGAGCGCCTTCTTCAGCATCGCTCTCAGCCCGCCTTGCCGGCCCTCGGGGCTCTGCCGCGACGCGACCGCGAGCACGAGACCGACGCCGAACAGCGCCACCAGGTACAGCGATGCGGCGATCTCGAGCACATCGCTCATCGACATCGAATGACTCCACGGCCGCGCGATGCCGAGGAAGGCGCAGAACATCCACAGGCAATTCGACAGCGAAACCGGCACCACGACGACGGCCCAGTCGACGAAGCGCCAGCGCGAGACGCTGCGGCCGCGCGCGAGGCGCGGGAACGTATAGCGGTGCAGCACGACCGCGTTGAACGTCAGCAGCGCGACCAGCACCAGCTTGCCTTGCAGCTTCGGATTCAGGAAGTCCGGATTGCCTTGCGTGCCGATCCAGACCATTCCGGCGCCAGTCGCATACAGCAGCACCAGCGCGATCGAGACCAGCCGCGCGACGAACTCGTTCGGCGGCGGGATCCGGACCCGGTCCTTTGCGAGCTTCGACAGCATGCGCAGATCGGTCGCGACGATCGCGCCGAGCGCCATCGACGTCGCCAGCAAATGGCCGAAGACCAGCGTCAGATAGAGCATCTGCCGCCCAGGCCGTGGGCGGCAGATTGCCGCGTCGATCGGTTGATTCGCTGTCTGCGCACCGGTTGCTCGTGAGGTAATCGTCTTCGCTGCCGACGGTCCGGATGGGCGCATCGGTCCAGCAATATTTTCGGCAGATCGCCGCGAGAAACGAGGTCAATGTTGGCAGCCGACCCAAGGCTTGCGTGCTGTTTCAAAGTCGAACTGACTGTGATTCGCGTGGCCTGAAAGCGGATGTAAGCCGAACGGGCAAGACCGGCTCACGCAAGACCGGCTCACGCAAGACCGCGGCGAAGAGGACCGGCGCGCGCAAGGCCGGCGCGAACAAGACGAGCCGCAGCCAGGCGGATCGCCGCCGTCCCGCCGCGCGCCCGCGCATCGAGCTGCCGGAAGCGGCGGGCGCGGCGCCGTGCGGCGCCGCCTTCAGTAGCCGAGCGCGAGACCGCTGTTGTGGCGCGGGTCGTTCGCGCCGTAAAAGCGGTTGTTGCCGAGCGGCTTGCCGCTCAGCGTCGGCGCGCCGACGAGGATCGCCGCGACGTGGTTCGCCGGCTGCGGAGCGCCGAACACGTGGCCCATCCCTTCGAGGATCTTGCGCGTGTCCGGGCTCAGCGCGAACGGCTCGACATTGGTCGGCGCCGGCAGCCATTGCTGGTGAAAGCGCGGTGCGTCGACCGCTTCCTGCACGTTCATCCCGTAGTCGATCACGTTGATGATCGTGTGCAGCACCACGGTGATGATGCGGCTGCCGCCCGGCGTGCCGACGACCATCACCGGCTTGCCGTCCTTCGTGACGATCGTCGGGCTCATCGAGCTGAGCGGCCGCTTGCCCGGCGCGATCGCATTCGCTTCGCCCTGCACGAGCCCGTAGATGTTCGGCACGCCGAGCTTCGCGGTGAAGTCGTCCATCTCGTCGTTCA
>JBDTXV010000327.1:0-3606 GCA_040006015.1 Caldimonas sp. | reverse complement strand
TGCTGCTGCAGCAGCTCGTGCCGTCGGTGCCCGAGCAGGTGGTGATGTTCCACCTCGGCTTCAACATCGTCCTGGCCATCGTCTTCATCGGCTTCATCGGCCTCGTTGGCCGCACGGTGGAGCGCCTGCTGCCGGAGCCGCGACCCACCTCGGGGATGCTCCGGCCCCGCCACCTCGACCCGCTCGCGCTCAGCACGCCATCGCTCGCGATCAGCTGCGCGGCGCGCGAAGCGCTGCACCAGGCCGACGTGGTCGAGACGATGCTGCGCGGCATCGTCCCGGTGATCCGCAACAACGACGCGGCGCTGTCGGCGCAGCTGCGCCAGCTCGACGACACCGTCGACGAGCTCTACTCGGCCATCAAGTTCTACCTGACGCAGATCTCCGGCGAGGCGCTGTCGTCGAGCGAGAGCCGGCGCTGGACCGACATCGTCTCGTTCACGATCAACATGGAGCAGATCGGCGACATCATCGAACGCGTGCTGCAGGACGTCGAGGACAAGAAGATCCGCAAGGCGCGCAGCTTTTCCGATGCCGGAATCGCCGAGATCTGCCATCTGCACGAGCGCCTGCTCGGCAACCTGCGCCTGGCGATGAGCGTGTTCCTCGACGGGCACCTGCGCGACGCGCAACGGCTGCTCGAGGAGAAGGCGCGCTTTCGCGACCTCGAGCACGAATACGCGGCCAATCACATCACGCGGCTGCGCGGCAACACGACGCAGAGCATCGAGACCAGCTCGCTGCACCTCGACCTGATCAGCGACCTGAAGCGGATCAACTCGCACCTGTGCTCGATCGCGTACCCGATCCTCGAATCGGCCGGCGCGCTGACGAAGACGCGGATCCGCCACTCGCGCATCGCCGACCTCGGGCCGCCCGAGATCGCTCCGGCCGATTTCGGCAACGCCGTCGGAGAAACGAGCCGTGCTTGATTTCGCCGACATCGAGTTGCTGTTCGCACGCCACGGCGCGGCGCAATACAGCGGCGAGCCGGTCACGCAGCTCGAGCACGCGCTGCAGACCGCGCATCTGGCCGAGCAGTCGGGCGCAGACGATGCACTAATCACTGCCTGCCTGCTGCACGACCTCGGCCATCTGCTGAACCGCCAGGGCGAGACACCGTCCTTGCGCGGCATCGACGACACGCACCAATATTTCGCGCTGCCGTTCCTGCACGGCCTGCTGCCCGTTGCGGTGCTCGATCCGATCCGCCTGCATGTCGATGCGAAGCGCTACCTCTGCGCCGCGAACGGAAGCTATTACGCGCGGCTCTCCGACGATTCGAAGCGCAGCCTCGCGCTGCAGGGTGGCGTCTTCGACGCACCCGCAGCCGAGCGCTTCCTCTATCAGCCCGGCGCGCGCGACGCGGTGCTGCTCAGGCAATGGGACGACCTCGCGAAGCAGGCCGGCCTCGAGACGCCGCCGCTCGCGCATTTCCTGAAACGCGCCGCGCGCTGCGTGCTCGCCCCCGCCGCCGGGGCATGAAGCGCGCGCCGGCGCGGCCGCTGCCCGTTCCGCATCCGGCCGCGACCGCCCGGACACATTCCCGATGACCTGGCCGATCATGTTCGCGGTGCTGTGCGGCGCGCTGCTGCACGCGGGCTGGAACGCACTCGTCAAGTCGAGCGGCGACAAGGAGCTCGACACCGCGCTGATCCACGTGCTCGGCTGCGGCGTCGGCCTCGTCCTCGTCGCGCTGGTCGGGCTACCGAAGGCCGCGGCGCTGCCGTGGCTCGCGGCGTCCGTCGTGATCCACGTCGGCTACTACATCACGCTGGTCGGCGCCTATCGCCACGGCGAGCTCGGCTTCGCCTATCCGATCATGCGCGGCACCGCGCCGCTGCTGGTCGCGCTGGCGAGCGGCCGCCTGATCGGCGAGCACCTCGCACTGCCGGTCTGGCTCGGCGTCGCCGGGATCAGCGGCGGCGTGCTGCTGATCGGGCTGACGCGATCGCGCCAGCTCACGGGTTCGCGCGGCCATGCGCTCGGCTTCGCGCTCGCGAACGCAGCGATCATCGCGACCTACACGATCGTCGACGGCATCGGCGTGCGCACGTCGGGCAATCCGGCGCAATACGTCGCGCTGCTGTTCCTGATCGACGGCCTGCCGTATTTCCTGATCGTGATCGCGCGGCGCCGCGCCGAAGCCGCCGCCGCGTTCGCGTACATGCGCCGGCGCTGGCCGGTCGCGCTGCTCGGCTCGTGCGCGTCGCTCGGCTCGTACGGCATCGCGCTGTGGGCGATGACGCGCGCGCCGGTCGCGTCGGTCGCGGCGTTGCGCGAAACCTCGGTGCTGTTCGCGGCGCTGATCGGAATGCTGCTGCTGAACGAACAGTTCCGCCTGCAGCGTGCGGCCGGCACCGCGGCGATCGTCGCCGGCGTGATGGCGCTGCGCTTCGGCTGAGCGGCCCGCCGATGCGTTGCCGGATTCGTTCCCGATGCCGTGCCCGATCGAGCGAGGCGCGATGACGACGCTACCGACACAGGCCCGCATCGTGATCGTCGGCGGCGGCATCGCCGGCTGCTCGACCGCGTACCACCTGAGCCTGATGGGCCAGACCGACGTGCTGCTGCTCGAGCAGGGGCGGTTGACCTGCGGCACGACGTGGCACGCCGCCGGCCTCGTCGGCCAGATGCGGCCGAATCGCAACATGACCGCGATGAGCAAGTACGGCATCGAGCTCTATTCGCGACTCGAAGCCGAGACCGGTCTGGCAACCGGCTGGAAGCGATGCGGCAGCATCAACGTCGCGCGCACGCCGGAGCGGATGCAGACCTTGCGCAAGCAGGTCGCGCTCGCGCGCAGCTTCGGCGTCGAGGTCGACGTGATCACGCCGCGCGAAGCCGGCGAGCGCTTCCCGCTGCTGCGCACCGACGACCTCGAAGGCGCGATCTGGATTCCCGGCGACGGCAAGGCGAATCCGGCCGATCTGACGATGTCGCTCGCGAAGGGCGCGCGCAACCGCGGCGTGCGCATCGTCGAAGGCGCCGAGGTCAGCGCGGTGCTGACGAAGGGCGGCCACATCGCCGGCGTCCGCGCGACCGTCGACGGCGAGAGCCGCGAGATCGCCTGCGAGATCGTCGTCAACTGCGCCGGGCAGTGGGCGCGCCAGTTCGGCCGGCTCGCCGGCGTCAACGTGCCGCTCTATTCGGCCGAGCATTTCTACGTCGTCACCGACCGCGTCGACGGCGTGCACCCGATGCTGCCGGTGCTGCGCGACCCGGACGGCTACATCTACTACAAGGAAGAGGTCGGCGGTCTCGTGATGGGTGGCTTCGAGCCGCAGGCCAAGCCGTGGCGGGTCGATCCGATCCCGTCGACGTTCCAGTTCGAGCTGCTCGCCGAGGACTGGGACCAGTTCGAGATCCTGATGACGAACGCGATCCATCGCACGCCGTGCCTGGAGACCGCGAAGATCAAGATGTTGTTGAACGGCCCCGAGAGCTTCACGCCGGACGGCAACTTCATCCTCGGCGAAGCGCCCGAGCTGCGCAACTTCTACGTCGCGGCCGGCTTCAATTCGGCCGGCATCGCCAACTCCGGCGGCGCCGGCCGGCTGATCGCCGAATGGATCGTCGGCGGCGAGGCGCCCCATGACGTCTTCG
>JBDTXV010000326.1:0-3615 GCA_040006015.1 Caldimonas sp. | reverse complement strand
ACGTTTCCGCGCCGTACAGCCTGTTCGGCAATGTCGAGATCGGCCCGCAGGTCTACGTCGGCTACGACTTCGTGCTGGTCGCACTCGCGTTCGTGATCGGCGCCGCGGTGTGGTGGGGCCTGAACCGCACGCGCCACGGCAAGATCGTGCTCGCGGTGATCCACAGCGAGGAGGTCGCGTCGAGCATGGGCGTCAACGTCTCGCGCGTCTACATGATGGCGTTCTCGGTCGGCATCTTCCTCGCCGCGATCGGCGGCGCCTTCACCGCGCCGATGATCTCGGTGCAGCCGGGCGTCTCGGTCGGCGTCATCATCGTCTCGTTCGCGGTCGTGATCATCGGCGGCCTCGGCAGCATCGAGGGCGCCGCGATCGGCGCGTTGATCGTCGGCCTCGCGCGCTCGCTCGCGGTGCACCTGGCGCCGGTCGCCGAACTGTTCTCGATCTACGTCGTGATGGCGGCGGTGCTGATGGTGCGGCCCGAAGGGCTGTTCCAGCAGGCGCAGGCGCGCAAGATCTGATGCGAGCTTGCCGCGCCCGCCGCACAGGCGCCACGCCGGGCTCGGCGGCGGCCGATGGCCCGCGCCGGCACGTGCGATGACCGCGTCCCTGACCACGGCGATCCCCGCCGCGCAGCGGCGCACCGCGCAGCCGCCGCGCCTGCGCTTCGTGCTCGGCGGCATCGCGTTCACCGCGGCACTGCTCGTCGCCGGCGCATTCATGCCGAAGTGGCTGACGTTCCTGATCACGATGGCGGCGTCGCACGGCCTGGTCTCGCTCGGCATCGTGCTGATGATGCGCGGCGGCGTGGTCTCGTTCGGCCAGGGCCTCGTGTTCGCGGTCGGGGCCTATGCCGCCGCGCTCGCCTATACGCGGCTCGGCATCACCGACGCGATCGGCCTGGCGCTGCTCGGCGGCGCGGCCGCGACCGCGGTCTCGGCCCCGTTCGCGCCGCTGCTGGCGCGCTACCGCGGCATCTTCTTCGCGATGCTGACGCTGGCGCTGTCGATGGTCGCGTTCGGCGTCCTCGTCAAGACCGAAGCCCTCGGCGGCTCCGACGGTTTCAACATGGGGCGCGTGACCGTGCTCGGCCTCAAGCTCGGCGACGCGCAGGTCGGCTATGTCCTCTATTCGGTGACGCTCGTCATCGCGGCGGCGCTGGCGCTGCTCGCCCGCGTCTACTTCGATTCGACCCGCGGGCTGATCACGCTCGCGGTGCGCGAGAACGAGCTGCGCGTCGAATACCTCGGCGGCTCGGTGCGCCGCGCGATGGCGATCAACTTCATGCTCGCGGCCTTCGCCGGTGGCGCCGGCGGCGCGCTGACGGTGATGTCGCTCGGCCACATCGATCCGAATTTCAGCTACTGGACGACCTCGGGCGAATTCGTCTTCGTCGCGATCCTGGCCGGCTGGCAGAGCGTGCTCGCGGTCTTCGTCGCGTCGACGCTGCTCGAAGTCGTGCGCTCGTTCTCGAGCCTCTATTTCCCGAACACCTGGCAGCTCTCGCTCGGACTGTTCCTGCTGTTCGTGATTCGCTTCGTGCCGCGCGGCATCGGCTCGCTGTGGTTCGACCGCGCCTGGTTCAGGCGCATCGGCGGCGGACGATGAGCGGCCCGACGAGCACGCCGCTGCTGCGCGCGAGCGGCGTCGAGAAGCGCTTCGGCGCGCTGGTCGCGGCGAGTGCGATCACGATCGACGTGCAGGCCGGCGAGCGGGTCAGCCTGATCGGCAGCAACGGCGCCGGCAAGACCACGTTCGTCAACATGATCACCGGCTACCTGAAGCCCGACGCCGGCCGGATCGAGCTCGCCGGACGCGACATCACGCCGCTCGCGCCGCGCGAGATCACGCGGCTCGGCGTCGCGCGCTCTTTCCAGATTCCGCAGCTCTACCCGGCGCTGACGGTGCTCGACAACATGCTGGTCGCGACCGCGTGCGGCGAGAACCGCCTGTCGTTCTGGGAAGTCGCGCGCCGCGCCGAAGCGGTCGAGCGCGCCGACGCGCTGCTCGAGCGCTTCCAGCTGACCGAG
Organism: Caldimonas sp.; assembly: GCA_040006015.1. Taxonomy (GTDB): domain Bacteria; phylum Pseudomonadota; class Gammaproteobacteria; order Burkholderiales; family Burkholderiaceae_C; genus Schlegelella_A. The sequence continues at coordinate 1,588 of JBDTXV010000326.1, read as the reverse complement.
CAGCGCGAACGTCTCGTCGCCGAGCTGCCCGGCGGCGTGCGCAAGCTGCTCGACATCGCGATGGCGCTGACCGGCCAGCCGCAGCTGCTGCTGCTCGACGAGCCGACCAGCGGCGTCTCGGCCGAAGAGAAGTTTCCGATGATGGAGATCATCATGACCGCGGTCGGCGCGCAGCCGCTGACGGTGCTGTTCGTCGAACACGACATGGACATCGTCGAGCGCCACGCCGACCGCGTGATCGCGTTCTACAGCGGGCGCATCATCGCCGACGACGTGCCGCAGGCTGCGCTGGCGACCGACGACGTGCGTCGCTACGTGACCGGCACGCTGGAGGCGAGCGCATGCTGACGATCGAAGCGCTGCACGTGTCGATCCAGTCGGTGCAGGTGCTGCGCGGACTCGACTTCGCGGTCGCCGACAGCACGATGGTCGGCCTCGTCGGCCGCAACGGCGCCGGCAAGACCACGCTGATGCGTGCCGTGATGGGGCATCTGCCGGTCGCGCAGGGGCGGATCACGTTCGACGGCGCGGATCTCGCCGCGCTGCCGAAGCACGCACGGGCCGCGCTCGGGATCGGCTACATGCCCGAAGACCGCGGCCTGGTGCCGAGCCTCGGCGTCGAGGAGAACATCCTGGTGCCGGTCTGGGCCTCGCGCACGCTGCGCGCGGCCGAGCGCCTCGACTTCGTCTACAGCGTGCTGCCGGAGCTGAAGGCGATGCGCGAGCGCCGCGCGCTGCTGCTTTCGGGCGGCCAGCAGAAGATGGTCGCGCTCGCGCGCGCGCTCGCGGTCGGCACGCGTCTGCTGCTGCTCGACGAGCCGTTCGAGGGGCTCGCGCCGGCCCTTTCGAGCCGCCTCGCCGACGTGCTCGGCGGCTTGCGCGGCGGCCGGCTCTCGATGCTGATCGCGCAGTCCGACCTGAATCACTCGCGTGACTTGGTCGACGCGGAAGTCGTCATCGAGCGCGGCGCCAACGTTGCGCCGAACGCGCCTTCGGCATCGACGCGCGCGAGCAGGGCGCAGGCTCCGGCCTGATCGGCCGTCGCGAGATTCGACGATGGGTTTCTGGAGTGCTCATCCGGTGCCGCCGATGCGGCGCGAAGCCATCGGCGGCGATCGCATCGTGCGCTGCTTCGCTTCACGCCCCGCCAGCGTCCACGCCCTGTTCGCCCGCGCGGTCGCGGCACGCGGCCGGCACGACGCCGTCGTCTGCGAGGGCCGCCGCTGGACCTACCGCGAGGCCGATGCCGAAGTGCAGCGCATCGCGCTCGCACTCGCCGCACTCGGCGTCGTCGCCGGCGACCGGGTCGGGCTGCTCTTCGGCAACCGACCCGAGTTCGTCTTCGTGCTGTTCGCGGTGCAGCGCCTCGGCGCGATCGCGGTGCCGATCGGCGTGCGCGAGCAGCGGCCGGGGCTCGCGTACATCCTGGCCCAGTGCGGCGCCGGCGCGATCGTGTTCGATGCCGGTCTCGACGAACGGGTGCCCGACGCATCCGAGGCGCCGACCTTGCGCGTGCGGCTCGGCGTCGACGCCTTGCAAGCCATGACGCCCCCTGCCGGCGCCGCCCTGGCCCCGTTGCCTCCGGCAC
>JBDTXV010000325.1:0-3621 GCA_040006015.1 Caldimonas sp. | reverse complement strand
AAGGTCAGCGAGCCGCCGAAGCGCGGCGCCGGCGTCAAGGTGCCCGATGTCGCGACCCTGGTCGCGAAGCTGAAGAACGAAGCGAAGGTGATCTGAATGCGAGCCCTGGTCGTCGCCGAACACGACAACGCGAGCGTCAAGGGTGCGACGCTCAATACCGTCACCGCCGCATTGCAATGCGCGCCAGATGTCGACGTGCTCGTCGCCGGCAGCAATGCTGCTGCTGCTGCGGCCGCCGCCGCGCAGATCGTCGGCGTCGCGAAGGTACTCCATGCCGACGCCGAGCAGCTGAATCACGGCCTGGCCGAGAACATCGCCGCACAGGTACTCGAGCTGGCGCAGCAATACACGCACATCCTGTTTCCGGCGACTGCGGCCGGCAAGAACGTCGCACCGCGCGTCGCCGCGAAGCTCGATGTCGGACAGGTCTCCGACATCACGAAGGTCCACGGTGCCGACACGTTCGAGCGTCCGATCTACGCCGGCAACGCGATCGCGACCGTGCAGAGCATCGATCCGATCAAGGTCGTCACGGTGCGGACGACCGGCTTCGATCCGGCCGCGGCCACCGGCGGCTCGGCGACGGTCGAGACGATCGCCGCGAGCGCCGATTCGGGCAAGTCCGCCTTCGTCGGCAGCGAGATCGCGAAGAGCGATCGGCCCGAGCTGACTGCGGCGAAGATCATCGTCTCGGGCGGCCGTGCGATGGGCAGCAGCGACAAGTTCACCGCGGTGCTGACGCCGCTGGCCGACAAGCTCGGTGCCGCAATCGGCGCGAGCCGCGCCGCGGTCGACGCCGGCTATGCGCCGAACGACTGGCAGGTCGGCCAGACCGGCAAGATCGTCGCGCCGCAGCTCTACATCGCCTGCGGCATCAGCGGTGCGATCCAGCATCTTGCCGGCATGAAGGATTCGAAGGTCATCGTCGCGATCAACAAGGACGCGGAAGCGCCGATCTTCAGCGTCGCCGACTACGGGCTCGAGGCCGACCTGTTCATTGCGGTCCCGGAGCTGGTGGCCGCTCTCTGAGGTCGCGCCGCGTGCGCCGACGAGCCCGTTTGACCGACAGTGCGGCAAACGGGCTTTTTGTTGCCTGATTCCCCAAGGAGGCTGCGATGAGCTATCTCGCTCCCGTCAACGACATGCTGTTCTGCATGAAGGAACTTGCCGGCCTCGAACAGGTAGCCGCGTTGCCCGGCTTCGAGGATGCCGGCCTCGAGACCGCGCGGGCCATCCTCGAGGAATGCGCGAACTTCAACCAGGGCGTCGTCGCACCGTTGAACGTCGAAGGCGATCGCAATCCCTCGACCTTGAAGGACGGCAAGGTCACGACGACGCCGGGCTTCAAGGAAGCGTTCCACCAGTTCGGCGCCGGCGGCTGGCAAGGCCTGCAGCACCCGGTCGACTTCGGCGGCCAGAACCTGCCGAAGACGATCGGCGCGGCCTGCATCGAGATGCTGAACAGCGCGAACCTGAGCTTCGCGCTCTGCCCGCTGCTGACCGACGGCGCGATCGAGGCGCTGCTGACGGCCGGCTCGCCCGAGCAGCAGGCGCTCTATCTGCCGAAGATGATCTCCGGCGAGTGGACCGGCACGATGAACCTGACCGAGTCGCAGGCCGGCTCGGACCTCGCGCTGGTGCGCACGCGCGCCGAGCCGCAGCCCGACGGCAGCTACCGGATCTTCGGCACGAAGATCTTCATCACCTACGGCGAGCACGACATGGCCGCCAACATCGTGCACCTCGTGCTCGCGCGCGTGCAGGGCGCGCCCGAAGGCGTCAAGGGCATCAGCCTCTTCATCGTGCCGAAATTCCTGGTCGCGGCTGACGGCAAGCTCGGCGACCGCAACGATGCGCATTGCGTCAGCATCGAGCACAAGCTCGGCATCAGGGCGAGTCCGACCGCGGTGCTGCAGTTCGGCGACCGCGGCGGCGCCACCGGCTACCTGATCGGCGAGGAGAACCACGGCCTCGAGTACATGTTCATCATGATGAACGCGGCCCGCTATGCGGTCGGGATGCAGGGGATCGCGGTCGCCGAGCGGGCATATCAGAAGGCGGCCGCGTTCGCGCGCGAGCGCATCCAGTCGCGGCCGGTCGACGGCTCGCTGCCCGGCAGCGGCCCGATCATTTACCACCCCGATGTGCGGCGGATGCTGATGACGATGCGCGCGTACACCGAGGGCTGCCGGGCGATGGCGCTGGTCGCGGCGGCGGCGTTCGACGCGGCCCATCACGCTTCCGACGCCGCGGTGCGCAACGACAACGCCGCCTTCTACGAATTCATGGTGCCGCTCGTCAAGGGCTACAGCACCGAGATGAGCATCGAGGTCGCGAGCCTCGGCGTGCAGGTCCACGGCGGCATGGGCTTCATCGAAGAGACCGGTGCCGCGCAATATCTGCGCGATGCGCGCATCCTGACGATCTACGAAGGGACGACCGCGATCCAGGCGAACGACTTGGTCGGACGCAAGACCGCGCGCGACGGCGGCCGTACCGCGCTCGCGATCGCGGCCCGCATCGCGGCGACCGAAGCCGAGCTCTCGCGCCGCGACAGCGCGGCGGCGCGCTCGATGCTGCAGCGCCTGCGCGCCGCGCGCGCGGCCTTCGAGGACGTGGTCCGCTATGTCGCCGGGCAGACTCGGGCGAGCCCGAACGCGGTCTTCGCCGGTTCGGTGCCCTACCTGATGCTCGCCGGCAACGTCGTCGCCGGATGGCAGATGGCACGGGCGCTGCTCGTCGCCGAGGAGCAGCTCGCCGACGGCATCGGCGACGCGACATTCCTGCGCGCGAAGGTCGCGACCGCGGAGTTCTATGCGCTGCACCTGTTGACCAAGGCGCCCGGCATGCGCGATGCGATCGTCGACGGCGGCGACAGCGTCACCGCGATGGCGCTCGAATCGTTCTGACAGATCGGATCCCCTCGATGCCGTTGCCGCCCATTCTTCGGAACCTGCCGCTGCCGATCTTCGGCGCGCCGCTTTTCATCGTCAGCAACCCGGCGATGGTGGTCGAACAGTGCAAGGCCGGCATCGTCGGCTCGATGCCGGCGCTCAATGCACGTCCGGCCGAGCAGCTCGACGAGTGGCTGGCCGAGATCACCGCGGCGCTCGCCGCCTACGATCGCGCGCACCCCGGTCGACCGGCGGCGCCGTTCGCGATCAACCAGATCGTTCACAAGAGCAACGACCGGCTCGAGCACGACATGGCGGTCTGCGCGAAGTACCGCGTGCCGATCGTGATCACTTCGCTCGGCGCGCGGACCGACGTCAACGACGCGGTCCACCGCTGGGGCGGGATCGTGATGCACGACATCATCAACAACACGTTCGCGAGAAAGGCGATCGAGAAGGGCGCCGACGGCCTGGTCGCGGTCGCGGCCGGCGCCGGCGGCCACGCCGGCGTCAAGAGCCCGTTCGCGCTGGTCCAGGAGATCCGCGAATGGTTCGACGGTCCGCTCGCGTTGAGCGGCGCGATCGCTACCGGCGGCGCGGTGCTCGCGGCGGAAGCGATGGGCGCCGACCTCGCCTACATCGGCTCGCCGTTCATCGCCACGCCCGAGGCCCGCGCCAGCCACGAGTATAAGCAGGGCATCGTCGACGGCGGCGCGGCCGACATCGT
>JBDTXV010000324.1:0-3626 GCA_040006015.1 Caldimonas sp. | reverse complement strand
CGCGCGACATCGTCAAGAAGTCGCTCGAGATCGCCGGCGAGCTCTGCATCTACACCAACCAGAACCACATCATCGAAACCTTGGACTGAGATGAAATCCAGCATGACCCCGCAGGAGATCGTCTCCGAACTCGACCGCCACATCGTCGGCCAGGCCGGCGCGAAGCGCGCGGTCGCGATCGCGCTGCGCAACCGCTGGCGGCGCCAGCAGGTCGACGAGGCGATGCGCGCCGAGATCACGCCGAAGAACATCCTGATGATCGGCCCGACCGGCGTCGGCAAGACCGAGATCGCGCGCCGCCTGGCCCGCCTCGCCGATGCGCCGTTCATCAAGGTCGAGGCGACCAAGTTCACCGAGGTGGGGTATGTCGGCAAGGACGTCGACACGATCATCCGCGATCTCGCCGACATGGCCGTCAAGCAGGAGCGCGAACACGCGATGCGCGGGCAGCGCACGCGCGCCGAAGACGCGGCCGAGGACCGTGTCCTCGACATCCTGGTGCCGGCCGCGCGCGCCGAGTTCGGTCTGACTCCGGCGCCGGCCCCCGACAACACCGCGCGCCAGGTGATGCGCAAGCGCCTGCGCGAGGGCCTCCTCGACGACAAGGAGATCGAGATCGAGGTTGCCGACACGAAGCCGGCGCTCGAGATCATGGGTCCGGCCGGCATGGAAGACATGACCGAGCAGTTGAAGGGCCTGTTCGCGAACCTCGGCGGAGCGCGCCGCAAGTCGCGCAAGCTGCGCATCGGCGACGCGCGCAAGCTGCTCGTCGACGAGGAAGCGGCCAAGCTCGTCAATGACGACGAGATCAAGACACGCGCGCTCGCCAATGCCGAACAGAACGGCATCGTCTTCATCGACGAGATCGACAAGGTCACGTCGCGCTCCGAGACGACCGGCAGCGCCGACGTCTCGCGCCAGGGCGTGCAGCGCGACCTGCTGCCGCTGGTCGAAGGGACGGCAGTCAACACGAAGTACGGGATGGTCAAGACCGACCACATCCTCTTCATCGCGTCGGGCGCGTTCCACCTGAGCAAGCCGAGCGACTTGATCCCGGAGCTGCAGGGGCGCTTTCCGATCCGCGTCGAGCTCGGCTCGCTCGGCGTCGACGATTTCGAGGCGATCCTGACGCAGACCCATGCGAGTCTCGTCAAGCAATACACGCTGCTGCTCGCGACCGAAGGCGTCCGGCTCGAATTCAAGCCCGACGCGATCCGCCGCCTGGCGCAGATCGCGTTCGACGTCAACGAGCGCACCGAGAACATCGGCGCGCGGCGCCTCGCGACGGTGATGGAGCGGCTGCTCGACGAGGTCAGCTTCGATGCGCCGAACCGCGACGGCCAGACGATCGCGATCGACGCGGCCGCGGTCGACGAGAAGCTCGCCGAGCTGGCGCGCAACGAAGACCTGTCGCGCTACATCCTCTGACGCCAGGCGTCGGCGGGCACGACCCGCACCTCGGACTTGACCGAGTTCGCGATGAAACACTGCTCGTGCGCGCTGTGGTGCATCGCATCGATCTCGTCCGACGTCGGCCGCGACGCGCCCGAGAACTCGACCTGCGGACGCAACGTGACCTGCGTCATCGCGAGCCTGCCGTCGGCGTCTTTCGCGAGCGTGCCGCTTGCCGCGTCGCGATAGCGGTCGATGCAGAACTTGCGGCTCGCGGCGATCGACAGGAAGAACAGCATGTGGCAGCTTGCGAGCGATGCGACGAACGCCTCTTCGGGATCCACCGCGGCGGCATCGGAGTACGGCAGCGGCACGATATGCGGCGAAGACGAGCCGGGGACTTGCGTGCCGCCGTCGAAGCGCAGCAGATGGCGCCGGCTGTAGCGACCCGAGACGAATTCCTGCTCGCCGCGGACCCAGAGCACTTCGGCTGCGTATTCGGACATCGAAGCTCTGTCTGATGTCGCGCGCTACAGCGCGAGGCGCCGCGCCTGCAGCTGCAGCAGTCCTTCGAAGATCAGCGTGTCGACGGTCTCGAATTCGAGCTCGGTGATCGGCGCGAGCTTGACCGCGGCGCCGCCGGTCATAATCAGCATCGGCGCCTGAGCGGTACGCTGCAGCAGCTTGCGATGCATGCGCTCGACCGCGCCGGCGAGCGCATCGGCGCCGCCGCTCATCAGCGCGTCGCTGGTGTTGGTCGGAAAGTCGACCGCCTCGCCGGTCGGCGCCTTCAGTCCCGCGGTCCCCATCTCGAGCGCGCGCAGCATCAGGCCGAAGCCCGGCAGGATCAGGCCGCCGAGAAAACGCCCGGTCTGGTCGAGTGCATCGACGGTGACCGCGGTGCCGACCATCACGACCAGCGCCGGCCGCGCGCTGCCGTGCGCGAGCACGCGATGCCAGGCGCCGATCAACGCGACCCAGCGGTCGACGCCGAGCCGGTTCGGATGCTCGTAGCCGTTCGTGACGCCGCAGGCATGCGCGGTCGAGACGACCCAGCGCGGCGCGATGTCCCAGAGCTCGAGCTGCTCCTCGGCGCGGCGCTTGACGCCGTCGCCGGCGACAACGCAGCCGAGCATGCTCGACGGCGGCGGCAGCGCTTTCCATTCGCGCTCGGCGAGCTCGTCCATCGCCTCGAGAAAGACCGCGCCGTGGTTCAGCAGCGCCGCGCCCGGCTGCGGCGACGCGTACTGCGCCCACTTCAGCCGCGTGTTGCCGATGTCGATCGCGACAAAGCTCATGCGCTGCTCCGGCGGCGTGCGGCGACGAGGGGCCGGAAAAGCATGCCGCGCTTCAGGCCGCGCGCCGCTGGCCCTGCTCTTCGTCGATCAGCTTCGCGAGCGTGCGGCGGAAGTGCGCGAGCGGCGCATCGGCGACGATCGCAAGCAGCTTGAATTCGGGATCGGCATCGAGCACTTCCTGCTGCCCTTCGATGATGCTCTTGTCCTCGAGAAAACCTTCGATCAGGCTCTGATGCAGCGACTCCGAGATTCGATGGTCGTCGCCTTCGAAATTGTTCAGGTAGTTCCAGAAGAAATGCGTGCTGCGGCGCGTCTCCGGCGTCATGAACTGGCAGTTGCGGTATTCGCGCGCGCCGGCGAGGTTGCCGCGCTCGGCGCCGTTGCCGGCCGGCGCAAACAGCGATTCGAGCATGAAGACGCCGGGAATCTCCATGTGTCCGATGTTGCGGCGATCGACCTTGTCCTGCGGATTCGGAATCACCTTTCGATGGAACGGCGGCGGCTCGGCATTCATGTGCCAGCGCTCGACGCGGAAGCCGCGCGCCAGGCGCTCGACCGCAGCCGGCTTCGTGACGAAGGCGTATTCCTCGGAACCGCCGAGCGTCTTCGTGTGGACGAACGCGAGGTGCGCGAAGTCGCTGAGGTTGTCGACGATCAAAAGCCAGTTGGCCTTGTAGTGCATGTAGTCGGGCACGCCCTTCCACTGCGGGTCGTCGAGATACGGGAAGTCGATGATCTCGGCCGGATCGGCCTTCGCCGCCTCGCCCGCCCAGATCCAGATCAGGCCCTGGCGCTCGACCACCGGGTAGCTGCGCACGCCGAGCTTGGCCGGGATCATCTCCTGACCCGGGATCTGCACGCAGCGGCCGGTCGCATCGAACTTCAGGCCGTGATACATGCAGCGCACGCAATCGCCTTCGCGCCGGCCGTTCGACA
>JBDTXV010000323.1:0-3646 GCA_040006015.1 Caldimonas sp. | reverse complement strand
ACTTACCGATCCGTCGAAGAGTTTACATAATATACATAGTCGCGCATAGGATCTGCAGAAGGAACTACGCGCACAGCGGGAGCCTAAGATGCTGCCGGCTCATCTCCGACCAGATCCGGCGGCTCGATCGTCGCGTCGACAGCCTCGTCGAAGGCTCCGAGTTCAGTGGCCGGCGGCGGCGGCCGCGGTCCGTCGAGCGGACGGCAGATGCGGCTTTTCAGGCGGCTGAGCCGCTCGGAGTGCTCGATCGCCGCGAAGACGGCCTCCGGCATCATCATCAGCGCGAAGGGATTGGCGATCAGGTTCGGTTGCGTCATGGCGGTCTCCAGTCTGGTTTGCTGGGATCGACTTTAGGTAGCCGCCGCGGATCGACAAAGATGGTGCACGGACATATCCGCTGTCAGCGCGCTTCGGACTTGGACTGTCGGGTCTCTATGCGACCTTGTCGGCGTCGGTCGACGAAGACTGGATCAGTCTCGAGATAAATCCGATATATATCAAATACTTAAATTGGTAATTTAAAGTGAAATATCGGATGCCGCCCGAACGTCTACCTGTCTGGTTCTCGCGAATAGCCGTTCGAAGTTCGCTGTCGTCGTCGACGCGATTTCCTCGACCTCCACCCCCTTCAGCATCGCGAGCTGCCGCGCGACCCACGGCACATATGCCGGGCTGTTGACCTTTCCGCGAAACGGTATCGGGGCCAGGTACGGGCTGTCGGTTTCGATCAGGCAGCGGTCCAGCGGAACCATCCTGGCGACTTCGCGCAGTTCGTGCGCGGTCTTGAACGTCACGATCCCGGAAAACGAAATGTCGAAGCCTAGGTCGAGTGCCGCGCGCGCGGTCTCCGCCGTCTCGGTGAAGCAATGAAAAACGCCGGTGACGGTCGCGCCGTCCGCTTCGCGCAGCATGGCCAACGTGTCTGCCGAGGAGCTTCGCGTATGGATCACGAGCGGCAAGCCGCTTTGCCGCGCAGCCCGGATGTGGACCCGGAAGCGCTCGCGCTGCCACTCCATCTCGGCGATGCTGCGTCCATTCAGGCGGTAGTAGTCGAGCCCGGTCTCGCCGATAGCGACCACGCGCGGTCGCGCGGCTCGCGTCAGCAGGTCGTCGAGCGTCGGTTCGCAGACCGATTCGCTGTCCGGATGGACACCGACGCTGCACCAGAAGTTGTCGTAGGTCGTCGCGAGCGCATGCACATCGTCGAATTCCTCGAGCGTCGTGCAGATGCAGAGTGCGCGGTCGACCTGCGCTTCCGCCATTTCGGCCCTGATCTCGCCGAGGCGCGACTTGAGCTCCGGGAAGCTCAGATGGCAATGCGAATCGACGAACATCGGGACCGGCGCCGGACGACGCCGTCGCTCAGATCGTCTGGGTCGGCTTGGCCGACGAGAGCGTCGTGCCGAGGATTTCCTCGATCTTCTGCTTCAGCCCTCGGCTCTTTTCGTCGGGCGGAAAGCGCACGCCGACCCCCTGGGTGCGCCCTCCCGACGCGTTCGCCGGAGTGATCCAGCCGACCTTGCCGGCGACCGGATAGCGTTGCGGATCTTCGGGCAGCGAAAGCAGCAGGTAGATGTCCTCGCCGAGCTTGTATTCGCGCGTCGTCGGCACGAACAGTCCGCCTTCGGCGAACAGCGGCATGTAGGCCGCGTAGAGAGCGCCCTTCTCGCGAAATACCAACTGGATCACGCTCGGCCGCGCCGGCGTCGAGGCCGACAGGGCCCCGGGTTTCGTTCGCTGGGGGGGTTCGCTCATGGCCGCAAGTGTAGCGAGTTGCTGCCGCCGCGACGACCGCCGCGAGCCGCCGGCGTGAGGGCTGCACGGGCCGATTCGATCAGCGATTCGACCATCAGTCCGGCGCTCCAGGGATGCTCCGCATGGTCCGCAATCCGGCTCAGCTCTCGACCCCACTGGCTCAGCGTCGCGACTGCGCTGCCGCCCGGGATCGATCCCGGCGGGAAATAGCGCGGCCCGCTGCCGGACGCGACGCACAGCGCATCGTGACAGACCTTCTGCAGCGCTTCGACGAGGCGCGGCAGCGGCCAGGTCATGAACGGTGTTGCCTCGCCGCGCGCAAGCAGCGCAGGCATCTGCATCCAGACTCCGGCGCCGATGCCCTCTTCCGACCATTGCAAGGCCTGCAGCGGCCGGCCGCCGCAGGCGGCGAGCAGCACCGCCGCATCGGCGACGCCGCGCGTCGCTAGCCAGTCGATAGCGATGGCGCGCGGCGGCAGCCCGAGCGGCAGCGCCTGGCAGCGGCTGCGGATCGTCGGCAGCAACGCATCGGGCATCGAACAGCTGAGCAGGAAGCGAGCCTGGCCGGGCGGCTCCTCGAGCGTCTTCAGCAGCGTGTTCGCGGCGATCGCGTTCATCCGCTCGGCCGGATGCAGCACGACGACCTTGCCGCGACCTCGTGCCGACGTCGTCTGCGCGAAGGCGACCGCGATCCGCACCGCCTCGACCTTGATTTCCTTGCTCGGCTTCGCCTTGCCGACCTTTTCGGGAGCGCCCGCTTCGTCGTCACCGGCGGCGAACCAGCCGAGGGCTTCGCGCAGCGCATCCGGAAGCAGCACCAGCAGGTCCGGATGCGAATGGGCCTGCACCAGTCGACAACTGCCACATGCGCCGCACGGCTTGCGCCGATCCGACGCCGCTGCCGGGGCTTCGCAAAGCCACGCTTGCGCAAGCGTCAGCGCGAGCTCGAACTGGCCGACGCCTTCGGGCCCATGCACCAGCAGCGCATGCGCGCTGCGCTGCAGGCCGCGCTGCAGCGGCTCGGCGAGCCATGGCAGCGGCAATGCGCCGTCGCTGCCTACCATCCGCGAGCCGCCAGTGCGCCGACGATCTCGCGCCAGACGGCATCGCGGTCCTGTGCCGCGTCGATGCGCACGAAGCGCTCGGGGCACGCGTCGCGTCGCGCGCGATACGCGGAGCGGACGCGTTCGAAAAAGGCGCGGTCCTGCGCCTCGAAGCGATCGGCCGCCCGCGATGCGACGACGCGTTCCTGCGCGAGCGCGGGCTCGAGATCGAACCACAAGGTCAGGTCGGGTTGCAGCGTTCCGTGCACCCATTGTTCGAGGCGCGTCAGCACCTCGACGTCGAAGCCGCGGCCGCCCCCTTGATACGCGAACGTCGCGTCCGTGAAGCGGTCGCAGAGCACCGTCGCGCCGCGCGCGCGCGCCGGTTCGATCACTTGGTGCAGGTGGTCGCGCCGCGCCGCGAAGACGAGCAGCGCTTCGGTCATCGCGTCCATCGGCGCATGCAGGATCAGCTTGCGCAGTTCCTCGGCGAGCGCGGTGCCGCCGGGCTCGCGCGTGCAGACGACTTCGGCGCCGCGGCCGCGAAGATGCGCCGCGACGGCATCGATGTGGGTCGATTTGCCGGCGCCGTCGATGCCCTCGAACGTGATGAACCTGCCGCCCACTCTCGTGCTATCTGCGCTGGTATCGATTGACCGCGCGATTATGCTCGGAGAGGGATTCGCTGAATTCGCTGCTGCCGTCGCCGCGCGCGACGAAATAGAGCGCCTTCGTCGCGTCCGGTCGCACCGCGGCCCGCAGTGCGAGCTTGCCGGGCATCGCGATCGGAGTGGGCGGCAGGCCGGCGCGCGTGTAGGTGTTGAACGGCGTATCGGTCTGCAGGTCGC
>JBDTXV010000322.1:0-3653 GCA_040006015.1 Caldimonas sp. | reverse complement strand
CCTTCGGCGTCATCGTCGTGTCGATGAACATCAGCGAGCCGCCGCCCTTGCGCTCGCTCCAGGCCCGCTTCGAGACCGTCAAGGTCTGATCGAGCGCGAGCTTCTTGTCGCGGATCGCGGCGAAGACTACATAAGCGGTCATCAGCTTCGTCAACGAGGCCGGATCCACCGACATGTCGGGGTCGCGCTGCGCCAGCGTCTGGTTGCTGGTCAGGTCGAGCAGCAGATAGCTTTTCGCGGCGATCTCGGGCGGCGCGGACTGCGCCAGCGCGGAGCCCGAGAGCGCGACCGAAACGAGAACCAGGGTCAGGAGTCTTTTGATCATCGGAGAGTCGAATCGGGGAATGAAGAGTGGGTAGGGCAAGGCGGAGTTCATCGGGAGGCTCGCGCTGCCGGATTTCGAGCCGCCACGCGCCGGCACGTTCCCGCTGCCGCGCAACTTTCGCTTCAGCTTTGCATCTGGCGCGCGACGACTGTCTTCAGCAGCCCGAGTTGCCCGTGGAAGAAATGGCCGACTCCGGGGAACACGATCACCGGGATCGATTGCGGCCGGGCCCAGTCGAAGGTCGCGGCGAGCGGGACGACGTCGTCGGTTTCGCCGTGGATCACGATGGTATCGGGCGGCACCGGCGGGACGCGCTGCTTCTCGGTCGACGGTCCGACCAGCACCAGGCGCGCGGGCTTGTCGTCGTCGGGCAGCCGGCGCGCCGCTTCAGCCGCGACATAGCCGCCGAACGAGAAACCGGCCAACAGGAACGGCAACGCCCGATCGGCGGCCGACGCGCGATAGGCCGAGAGCACCGCGAGCAAATCGTCGACCTCGCCGCGGCCCTCGTCCCAAGAACCTTCGGACGCGCCGATGCCGCGGAAATTGAAGCGCACGCTGCGCCAGCCGAGCTGCACGAACGTGCGGGCGAGCGTCTGCACGACCTTGTTGTCCTTCGTGCCGCCGAATTGCGGATGCGGATGGCAGACCACCGCGAGGCCGCGCGCCGCGCCATCGGGCGCGTCGATCGCGCATTCGATCCGACCGGCCGGGCCGGCGATCTGCTCTGCGACGGTGCGAGGCGACATCGAGAACCTGTCAACGCCCGACACCCGGAGGCAGCAGCAGCCGCTCGACGATACGGCCCTGCTTCAGATGCGAATCGACGATCTCGTCGATGTCGCTGGCGTCGACGTAGGTGTACCAGACAGCGTCCGGATAGACGACCGCGACCGGCCCGCCGGCACAGCGATCGAGGCAGCCGGCCTTGTTGACGCGGATCTTGCCGGGGCCGTTGAGACGCTCGGCCTTGATGCGCGATTTGCAGTGGTCGAATGCGGCCTGCGCGTCATGCTCGGCACAGCTGGCTTCGCCGTTGTCGCGCTGGTTCAGGCAGAAGAAGATGTGGCGCTCGTAGTAACTCATCGCGGGCATTCTAGGAGCCGGCGCGGACCGCGCCGCCGTCAACCCTCTTCGCGTGCGGCAAGGCGCGCCAGCAGGAACGTGAGCGCCGCATACGGCCAGGCCCAGCCGACCCACTGCGCGGCGCCGTGGAAGCGGATGAAGCGTCCCTGCTCCCAGGCCTGCAGGCTCTGCGCGTAATACGGGTCGGCCGGCGCCCGCGCGACCAGCATCACGAGCGCGGTCAGCGCGATCAGCCCGAATCCGGCGGCGACACGTCGCGGCACGAGACTCAGCAAGGTCGCCACGGCGCCGCCGATCGCGACCGCCTGCGCGACCTGCGGCGTGATCCAAGCCAGCGCATGGTCCGGACCGAAATTGAGCGCGATCGAAAGCGTCGTCGCCAGGCAGCCGAGCGCGACCGCGCCGCCGACGAGCGGAACCCGGCGCCAACCGGGCTGCGCGATCGACAACGCAACGAGGCACGGCGCGAGCAGGCCGAGCACGACGAGCGCGAGCTCGCCGGGCAGCCCGAGCGGCGCCGCCGGACCGTCGCTTCGCCAACCCTCGATCCACGGCTGGCCCGCCGTGCCGTGCAGCAGTGCGGTCAGTTGCCCGCGCAGCCGCGCGAGCACCTGGCCGAGGCCGAACGGCAGCGAGGTCGGAAACAGCAGCCCGATCGGCCACAGCAGCAGCAGCGCGATCCCGCCGGCGCTGCGCTGGATGAACCAGTGGTCGCGTGCGGCCTGCCAGCGGTCGACCCAGCCGAAACGATGGACCCAGGCGCCGACCGCGGCGCCGAGCGCGGTGCCGAGCACGTTCAGGCCGAGATCGACGTTCGAGGCGACCCGGTGCGGCAGGAAATGCTGCAGCGTCTCCATCGTCAGCGACAGCGACGAGCCGGCGAGAAGCGCGAGCAGCGCCGCCTTCGTCGTCGATGCGCCGGTCCGCACCAGTGCACCGAAGACCAGGGCGCCGAGCGGCATGTAGCCGAGCAGGTTCGAGACCACGTCGAAGCCGCTCCACCAATGCCACCACGGCGCGGCGAGGAAGGCGAAGGTCGGCGCTCCCGGGACGCGCCAGCCGCTGAACGGATAGAGGCTCGCGTAGACGATCAGCCCGATGTACAGCCATGCCAGCGGCCACGCGGAGCTGCGGTGGCGGGCCATCGGACGCGCGCGTCGGCCTCAGGAAGAGAACGGCTTGACGACGACCAGCACGACGATCGCGGTGAACAGCAGCACCGCTGATTCGTTGAAGATGCGAAACCAGCGTTCGCTGCGCACGTTCGCGAACTGTTCGAACTTGCGCAGCAGCGAGCGGCACGCGTGGTGGTAGCCGAGTGCGCCGATCACGAGCAGCAGCTTCGCGTGCAGCCAATACGCATGCGGTCCCCTGCCGACGCCGTAGCCCCACCACAGCACGAGACCGAGTCCGACGGCCGGGATCATCAGCAGGCTCGAGAAGCGATAGAGCTTCCTCGCCATCATCAGCAGCCGCTCGCGTTCGGCATGGCTGTCGGCCGGCACCGTCGCGAGGTTGACGAACAGCCGCGGCAGATAGAAGAGGCCGGCGAACCAGCTCGCCACGAAGACGATGTGCAGGGCCTTGACCCACAGAAACGAAGCGCTCATGGAGCCGATTATCGGGGGCGTTGCCGCTATCATTCGCGGGCTTCGGCGGCGTCCTCGCGTTCGCCGGCGAGACACTCCGACGCCCTTTCGTGAACACGCCGCCGCCCTTCCCCGCGAGCCGTCCGCGCCGCCTGCGCCGCGATGAATCGATCCGCGCGCTGGTCGCCGAAAGCCGTCTCGCCCCGACCGACCTGATCCTGCCGGTGTTCGTGCTCGACGGCCGCGACAACGCCCAGGACATCGCGTCGATGCCGGGCGTGCAGCGGCTGACGCTCGACCGGCTGCTGCCGGTCGCCGAGGAATGCGTGCGTCACGGCATCCCGGTGCTAGCGCTGTTCCCGGTGCTCGATCCGGCGCTGAAGAGCGCCGACGGCCGCGAGGCGCTGAATCCGGACGGACTGATTCCGCGCATCGCCGGTGCGCTGAAGGAGCGCTTCCCCGAGCTCGCCCTGATGACCGACGTCGCGCTCGATCCGTACACGACGCACGGCCAGGACGGCCTGCTCGACGACACCGGCTACATCCTCAACGACGAGACCGTCGCGGTGCTGGTGCGCCAGGCGCTGGTGCAGGCCGCGGCCGGCGTCGACATCGTCGCGCCGAGCGACATGATGGACGGCCGCATCGGCGCG
>JBDTXV010000321.1:0-3664 GCA_040006015.1 Caldimonas sp. | reverse complement strand
CGTCGACGACGACGTCGTGCCGCACGCCGCTGCCGAAGCGCGGCCGGTTCAGCGGATGCGCCATCGTCGCGATGATCTGCGCCGCCGCGTCGCGCGGCAGTTGCGTGTCGGTGTCGAGCGTGATCACGTAGCGCACGCCGGTCAGCCGTTCGGTGTCGCCGACGATGCAGGCGAAACGCTCGCCCGGGCCGGCGCTCGCGTGGCCGCGCAGCAGCGCGTTCAGGTCGCCGAGCTTGCCGCGCTTGCGCTCGTAGCCCATCCAGACGCGCTCGCGCGCATTCCAGCGCCGCGGCCGATGGAACAGGAAGAACGCATCGGTGCTCGGCTCCGATCCGGGCACGCGGTATTTCGCGTTCAGCGCCGCGATCCGCGCCGCGGCGAGCTCGACCAGCGCGCTGTCGGCCGGCAGATGCTCCTCGGCGGCATCGTGGAAATCGGTCAGCAGGCCGAAGTGCAGATGCGCATCGCGGTTCGCGAGGAAGCGGACCTCGAGCGCGTCGATCAGCGCCTCGACGCCGCTCGCGCTGCCGAGCATCGTCGGCACGACGACGAGCGTGCGCGATTCGGGCGTGATGCCGTACGAATAGTCCATCCGCGCGAGCGGCTGCGGCGCGACGAAGACCGTGACGAGCCAGTTGATCAGCGAGACCGCGAGCTGGCTCGCCGCGATCAGCAGCACCGTGCCGAGCGCGACCTCGGCCCACCACGGCCAGTCCATCTGCTCGTCGACCGCGGCGAGCGGACCGGCGACGAGTGCGAACGTGCAGAGCCAGATCGCGCCGGCATAGAGCGGCAACGGCCTGCGCTTGGCGCGCCTGGCCCATTCGATCTTCGCCGGCAGCAGCGCGCCGGTCGACTGTTCGAGCGCGGCCCGACCGGCGCCGATCAGATAGAAGCCGACGTGGGCCTGGCGCGCATCGATCTTCGGATCGGTTCCGGCGCTGCGGGACTCGGCGGCGGCAGCGGCCAACGCGACCGCGGCGCGCGCGACCTCGGATTCCGAGCGCGGCGCGATCTTCGCGATCGCTTCGACCGCATGGCGATAGCGGTCGCGCGTGCCGAAGTCCATTTGCGCATAGAGCCCGCCCGGGTCGCCGCGCAAGGTCTGCTCGACGCTGCTCAAGGTCTCGACGAACTCGCGCCAGTTCATCGCGCCGAGCAGGCGCAGGCTGCCGATGCAGTTGCTGACCGAGACCTGGTTGGCCGCCTGCTGCTGGGCCTCGAACTGCACCATCTGCTCGATCGTCTGGCCTGATTCGGCGAGGCGCTGCTCCATCCAGGTCAACGGCAGCGCGAGCGCGGCACCCTGGCCCTGCAGCCGGCGCGCGAACTCGGCGACGTAGGCGTTGGTCAGCGCCGGCTTCGAGCGCGCCATGTCGGCGATCACCGGGATCAGCTCGGCCGGCGCCTTCGCGGCGACCTCGAGCATGTTGGAGGCCCAGCGGCCGGCGGTCTCGCGGTCGACGTGCGCGACCGCGACGCGCGCGGCGACGCGGCGCAGGTTCTCGATCAGCGCCAGCCGCAGCATGATCGGGAAGGCCCACAGCTCGCCGAGCAGCAGCGGCTGCACCGACTGGTAGGCCGCGACGAAGCGGCTCAGCGGACCGCGGCCGACCTGGCCGTCGCCGTGCGCGATCGCCTGCAGCGCGAGGTCGTAGACGCGCGGCAGCCCTTCGCCGCTGCCGTTGACCGGATCGAGCGAGAGGCGCGGCAGCTCGCGGCTGTAGCCGCGCGGCAGGTGCCGGCGCGCGGTCCGGATCTCTTCCTCGATCAGGTAGAAGTTGTCGAGCAGCCATTCGGCGGCCGGCGTGAATCGGCGCTCGGCATCGGCGGTCGCGGCGAGCTGCTTGCCGAGATCGACGAGCACGCGCTCGTTCGATGCGAGGCGGCCGAGCAGCCGATCGGGCAGCGCGGCGTCGCTCAGCACATGCAGCGCGGCAAGACGCTTGCCGTGCAGGGCCATCTGTTCGGCGCTGAACAGCTCGGCGCGCAGCGGCTCGTCTTCGGCGGTCGGGCTGACCGGCGCCGGAGCCGGGCGGCTGCGCTGCCACCAGAGGCGGGCGGACTGGAATTGGGCCTGGAAATAGCTCGAGTGAGGCAGCATCGGTCGCGGATTTTGTTCGGCGTCTTTACGGCGTCGGCGCGGCAAGGTAACACGTCGGGCCACGTCGGGCGACGTCGGGCGCGACCTAGAATGCCCGCGCATGGCGACCCCACCGAAAGCCGCTTACGGCGAAGCCTCGATCCGCGTGCTGAAGGGTCTCGAGCCGGTCAAGCAGCGGCCCGGCATGTATACCCGCACCGACACGCCGCTGCACATCGTGCAGGAGGTGATCGACAACGCCGCCGACGAGGCGCTCGCCGGCTACGGCAAGGCGATCGACGTGACCCTGCATGCCGACGGCTCGGTCAGCGTGACCGACGACGGGCGTGGCATTCCGTTCGGTCTGCATCCGGAAGAGCGCGTCAGCGTGATCGAGATCGTCTTCACGCGGCTCCATGCCGGCGGCAAGTTCGACAAGGGCACGGCCGGCGCCTACAGCTTCTCGGGCGGCCTGCACGGTGTCGGTGTCAGCGTCACGAACGCGCTCGCGAAGCGGCTCGAAGTGACGGTCTGGCGCGCCGGCCAGGTCGCGCGGATCGCGTTCGGAGGCGGTGACGTCGTCGAGGCGCTGGCGCTGCGCAAGCCCGCCGCCGGCGAGCGCAAGAGCGGCACGACGGTGCGCGTCTGGCCCGATCCGAAGTACTTCGAGAGCGCCGAGCTGCCGCGCGTCGAGCTGATGCATCTGCTGCGCAGCAAGGCGGTGCTGATGCCCGGCGTCACGGTCACGCTTTCGATCGAGAAGGCCGGGCGCGCCGAGCCGGAGCGGCACACGTGGCTGTACCAGGGCGGCTTGAGCGACTACCTGCTGCAGTCGCTGCCGGCCGATCCGGTGATCCCGCTGTTCGAAGGCGCGCACTATGCCGACGCCGGCGAGACCGAGAACTTCGCCGAGGGCGAGGGCGCGGCGTGGAGCGTCGCGTTCACCGACGAAGGCGCGCCGCTGCGCGAGAGCTATGCCAACCTGATCCCGACGGTCGCCGGCGGCACCCATGAATCAGGATTGAAAGACGGCCTCTTCGCGGCCGTCAAAGGGTTCATCGACATGCACGCGCTGCTGCCGAAGGGCGTCAAGCTGATGCCCGAGGACGTGTTTTCGCGCGCCAGCTTCGTGCTGTCGGCGAAGGTGCTCGACCCGCAGTTCCAGGGCCAGATCAAGGAGCGGCTGAACAGCCGCGACGCGCTGCGCCTGGTCTCGACCTGCGTGAAGCCGCCGCTCGAGTTGTGGCTGAACCAGCATGTCGATTTCGGCCGCAAGCTCGCCGAGCTCGTGATCCGTCAGGCGCAGACGCGCCAGCGCGCATCGCTGAAGGTCGAGAAGCGGCGCGGTTCCGGCGTCGCCGTGCTGCCGGGCAAGCTGACCGATTGCGAGAGCCGCGACCTGGCGCTGAACGAGCTCTTCCTGGTCGAGGGCGATTCGGCGGGCGGGAGCGCGAAGATGGGTCGCGACAAGGAGACCCAGGCGATCCTGCCGCTGCGCGGCAAGGTGCTGAACGCATGGGAGGTCGAGCGCGACCGCCTGTTCGCGAACAACGAGATCCACGACATCGCGGTCGCGATCGG
>JBDTXV010000320.1:0-3670 GCA_040006015.1 Caldimonas sp. | reverse complement strand
CGACGTTGTTGCGCTTGCGGTCGAGCTTGATGACCTTGAACTCCATCGTCTTGCCCTCGAACGGGCTCATGTCCTTGACCGGACGCGTGTCGAGCAGCGAGCCGGGCAGGAAGGCGCGGATGCCATTGACGAGGACGGTCAGGCCGCCCTTGACCTTGCCGTTGACGGTGCCGGTGACGAATTCGCCCGACTCGAGCGAGTTCTCGAGTGACATCCACGACGCGAGGCGCTTGGCCTTGTCGCGCGACAGGATCGTGTCACCGTAGCCGTTCTCGACCGCGTCGATCGCGACCGAGACAAAATCGCCGGGCTGGACTTCGAGCTCGCCCTGGTCGTTCTTGAATTCATCGATCGGAACGTAAGCCTCGGACTTGAGACCTGCGTTGACCACCACGAAGCTGTGTTCGACCCGGATCACCTCGGCGGTGATGACTTCGCCGCTGCGCATTTCGGAGCGCGTCAGCGATTCCTCGAACATTGCGGCGAACGATTCCGCGCCCTGGCTGGTGGCAACTTGAGTTTGAGACATGCAGATTTTTCCGGTGCGGCACGGGACCGCGGGTTGGTTGCTGATCCGGCGCTCCGGCGTGCCTACGGAATGGGGCGGCACAGGAGGGAGAGCGTCGGGCCTGTATGACCCTGCAGGTGGAGCCCGGAGCGGGGCTTTCAAGCGCAGGGCCGGCGCCGTTCCCAGGCCTTCAGCACCACATCCACCGAGTCATCGACGGAGAGCGCGGAGTTGTCCAGCAACAGCGCATCTTCGGCCGGCTTCAACGGGGCGACGCTGCGGTTCTGGTCCCGGGCGTCGCGCAGCTCCAAGTCGGCGCGAAGACTGTCGATATTAGCCGAAATACCCTTCGCGCTCAACTGCTTCCAGCGCCGATCGGCCCGGTGCGCGGCACTTGCGGTCAGATATACCTTCAGCTCTGCATCCGGAAAGATCACGGTTCCCATGTCGCGGCCGTCGGCGACGAGGCCGGGAGCGCGGCGAAACGACAGCTGGAGCCGGCGCAGCGCGTCGCGCACCGGGGACCAAGCCGAGATCCGCGACGCGAGCACGCCGACCTGCTCGCGGCGCAGCGTTTCGGTCACGTCGGCAGCGGCGAGGAAGATGCGCTGGCCATCGAAGCGCAGGTCGAGCCGGGCCGCGAGCGCGGCGAGCGTCGCCGCGTCTTCTGCGTCGACGCCGGCGCCGAGCGCGGCGAGCGCGGTCGCGCGGTAGAGGGCTCCCGAATCGAGATAGTGGTAGCCGAGCGCGGCGGCGACCGCGCTGGCCAGCGTGCCCTTGCCGGATGCCGTCGGCCCGTCGATCGTGATCACAGGCAGCGCGTCCGGCACCGCTTCGGCGAGTCCGAACAGCGCTTCGAAATAGTCCGGGAAGGTCTTCGCGACGCAGCGCGGGTCGACGATCCGCACCGGCAGCGGGGGGCCGCGATCGAGCACGCCGTTGAACGCGGCGAGCGATAGGCACATCGCGATCCGGTGGTCGTCGTAGGTCTCGATCTTCGGCGCGCGCCAGGCGACCGGTGCCGTGATCTCGACGAAATCGGGGCCTTCGACGATCCCTGCGCCGCACTTGCGCAGCTCGGCCGCCATCGCCGCGATCCGGTCGGTCTCCTTGACGCGCCAGCTGCCGATGTGGGTCAGCCGGGTCGTGCCGGTCGCGAACAGCGCCATCACCGCGAGCGTCATCGCCGCATCCGGGATGTCGCTGCAGTCGAGCGCGATCGCGTCGAGCGGAAAGCGGCCGCGGCGCACCTCGAGCCAGCCGGGACCTCCGCGGACGTCGGCCCCCATTGCCCGCGCCGCATCGACGAAGCGAATGTCGCCCTGGATCGAGTCGAGGCCGACGCCGACGATGCGCACCGGCTCGGCGGTCGCGGCGATCGCGCCGGCGGCGATGAAGTAGGACGCCGACGACGCGTCGCCTTCGACCCGCACCTCGCCCGGCGACGCATAGCGGCTGCCGGCCGGAATCGAGAAGCGGCTCCAGCCGTCGCGTCGGACCTCGACGCCGAACTGCGCCATCAGGTTCAGCGTGATCTCGACATACGGCTTCGAGATCAGCTCGCCTTCGACCTCGATCGCCGCATCGGCCGTGGTCGGCACCAGCGGCAGCGCGAGCAGCAGCGCGGTCAGGAACTGGCTCGAGACATCTCCGCGGACGCGGATCGGCGGACCTGCGTCGAGCGGCGCAGGTCCTGGGCGCAGGCGCAGCGGCGGATAGCCTTCGGCGCCGAGGTAGTCGATCGCGCAGCCGAGCCGGCGCAACGCATCGACGAGATCGCCGATCGGGCGCTCATGCATCCGCGCGACGCCTGCGATCTCGAAGCGGCCGCCGTCGGTGGCCGCGAGCACCGCGAGCGCGGCGGTCAGCGGGCGCATCGCGGTGCCGGCGTTGCCGAGAAAAAGCGACGCGTCGCGGGTCGCGAGCCGGCCGCCGAGTCCGCTGACCCGCAGGTCGCCGCCGTTCGAGTCGATCGCGCAGCCGAGCCGGCGCAATGCCGCGAGCATCACGCGCGTGTCGTCGGAATCGAGCGGATCGCGGACGAGCGTCGTCCCGGTCGCGAGTGCGGCCAGCAGCAGCACCCGGTTGGAGATGCTCTTCGAGCCGGGCAAACGTACGCTGCCTCCGGCGCGCCGAAACGGCGGCAGGTCGATGAATCGGGTCGTGTACATGCGACGGCAGCGCTGGTGCCGAGCCTGCGCTAGCGGCTGGTCGGCGGCGTCGACGCGTTCATCTGCCAGCCGCTGCGCGCTTCCGATGCGCTGCGGATCAGCGCTTCGAGAGCTTCGGTGTTCGCGGTGTTGATGACATGCTCCATCGCATCGAGCGCATGCCGGAAGCGCTGGGTCTGCTTCAGGATCTCCTCACGGTTCGACATCAGGATGTCGCGCCAGACCGTCGGGTTGCTCGCGGCGATGCGCGTGAAGTCGCGGAATCCCGGGCCGCCGAGCGTCAGGTAGTCGGCGCCGGACGGCTGGCGCGCGACCGAATTGAAGAACGCGAATGCGAGCACGTGCGGCAGATGGCTGACCGCGGCGAATGCGGCGTCGTGGTTCTCCGGCGTCATTCGCAAGACTTGAGCGCCGATTGCCGACCAGGTGTCGGTCGCCTTCTGCACCAGCTCGGCCGACGTCTTCGGCAGCGGCGTCAGGATGACCTGGCGCCCGGCGTAGAGCGCCGCGTCGGCGTGATCGATGCCGGAGACTTCCTTGCCGGCGATCGGATGGGCCGGAACGAAAGACGTGATGCGGTCCTTCAGCACTCGTCGCGCGGCATCGACGACATCGCGCTTGGTCGAACCGACGTCCATGATCAGCACGCCCGGCTCGACCAGATGGCGGATCGCCTTGAACGTTGCCTCGGTCGCCGCGACCGGCACAGCGATCAGCACGATGTCGGAACCCGAGACCGCGAGGAGCGCCGATTCGGCCGCGGTGTCGATGATGCCGAGGCGCTTCGCATTCTCGGTCGTCGACGGCGACTTGCTGTAGCCGATCACGCGGCGGACCAGGCCGGCGCGCTTCAACGCCAGCGCGAACGAGCCGCCCATCAGGCCGCAGCCGATGACACCGAGCTGGTTGAACATGCGGTTGGCTTTCGCTCAGTGGACGTCGATCGGATAGGTGCCGAGCAGCTTGAAGAACGCGCACAGGCTGCGCAGCT
>JBDTXV010000319.1:0-3731 GCA_040006015.1 Caldimonas sp. | reverse complement strand
GTCGAGGTCTTGTCGTCGAAGCGGTACGCGTGGGCCTGGAACCAGCCCCACTCGGACTCCTCGAACGCGAACGTGAACGCGTCGAACAGCTTGGTCGTGCCGAGCCAGACGAAGCGGCAGTCGCGCAGGTCGATGTCGGGCCGGTACGTCGCCTCGTGCTTCGCGCGGATGCGGCTGTTCAGGCCGTCGCTCGCGATCACGAGGTCGGCATCGGCGAACTGCGCGTCGTCCTGCACGTCGGTCTCGAACACCAGCTGCACGCCGAGATCCTCGCAGCGGCGCTGCAGGATGTTCAGCAGGCGCTTCCTGCCGATGCCGCAGAAGCCGTGGCCGCCGGACGTGACCTTGTGGCCGCGGATGTTGACCTCGATGTCGTCCCAGTGGTTGAACGCGCCGAGGATCTCGGCCGCGCTCGGCGGATCGGCCGCCTGCAGGTTGCCGAGCGTCTGGTCCGAGAACACGACGCCCCAGCCGAACGTGTCGTACGGGCGGTTGCGCTCGACGACGACGATCTCGTGCGCCGGGTTCTGCTGCTTCATCAGCAGCGCGAAGTAGAGCCCGGACGGGCCGCCGCCGATGCAGACGATCTTCATGGTTCAATAGTTTAGTACTGAACCAGTTTGTTGCAAACGGTTTTTTCGTGGACGCACTTGCCTCGGCCGAAAGTGCCCCCACTTCGCCGCTATCGACCGATCATTGCGGGAGCCGCACCGATGCTGAAACGCCTGACACTGCTCTGGACCGTGGTCCGGCACGACGCCCGCCGTCTGTGGTTCGCGCTGCGCCATCCGGCCGCGCCGGTGTGGCTGAAGGCCGGCGCGGCGCTGATCGTGCTGTATGTCATTTCGCCGATCGACCTGATCCCCGATTTCATTCCGGTGATCGGCTTCGTCGACGACATCGTGATCGTGCCGCTCGCGATCCGCTGGCTGTTGAACCGGCTGCCGGCCGAGATCGCTCAGGCCGCGACGAACCACTACGGCATCGGCCCGCGCGCGCGCTGAGAGCGCAAGCCCGACAAGTTCAGTTCGGCGCCGGCGCCTTGCGTTGCGCCCGCCGCGCCGCCGCCATCCTCGAGGCTATGCGCAGCGCTTGCTCGAGTCGTGTCGTTCATCGCTGCTCCACGGGCTGCGGCGGCACGCGCCGCCTCATTGCGCGAGGGCCCGGCAATGCTCGGGCGGGAAGTGGAGCCAGACCGCTCGCCCTTCCTCGATCGACACATCGGCCGGCGTGATCGTGCGCACCGTCTCGCCGCCGGCCAGCGTGACGAGGTAATCGCGATGCGGGCCGAGATAGATCTGGCGCGCGACGGTGCCGCCGATCCAGTTCGACTGCGCCGCGTCCGGCGCGGTCGACGCGACGCGGATGTCGTGATGGCGCACCGAGACCGCGGTCTCGCCTTGCGCCGCGAACTCGCCGGCACCGCAGCGCAGCACGAGGCCGTGGCCGCAGTCGACCGCGTCGGCGCCGTCCCAGTGGCCGTTGAAGATGTTCGTGCCGCCGATGAAGCGCGCGACGAATTCGGTCCGCGGCCGCTCGTAGATCTCTTCGGGCGAGCCGGCCTGCTCGATCGTGCCCTGGTTCATCACGACGATCAGGTTCGCGGTCGTCATCGCCTCCGCCTGGTCGTGCGTCACGTAGACCGTCGTGTAGCGGAACTTGTCGTGCAGGCGGCGGATCTCGAAGCGCATTTCCTCGCGCAGGTTCGCGTCGAGGTTCGAGAGCGGCTCGTCGAGCAGCAGTGTCTCGGGCTCGATCACCAGCGCGCGAGCGAGCGAGACGCGCTGCTGCTGCCCGCCCGACAGCTCGCCAGGGTAGCGCTGCGCGAGCGCGGTCAGCTTCGTCGCCGCGAGGATCGTGTCGGCGCGGCGCTGGATCTCGGCCTTCGCCAGGCTGCGCAGGCGCAGGCCGTAGACGACGTTCTCGAACACCGTCAGATGCGGCCAGAGCGCGTAGCTCTGGAAGATCATCGACATGTTGCGGCGCTCCGGCGCGACCGTCGCGCCCGGCGCCGAGATGCGCCGCCCGCCGACCCGGATCTCGCCGCCGTCGGGCTCGAGGAAGCCGGCGATCAGGCGCAAGGTCGTCGTCTTGCCGCAGCCCGAGGGACCGAGCAGGCAGACGAGCTGCCCCTTCGCGATCGAGAGCGTGACGCGGTCGACGACGGTGACGCCGCCGAAGCGCTTCGTCAGGCCGTCGAGCTCGACGAAGCCGGCCGGCTCGCGCGTCGTGTCGTTCATCCGGCGCGCAACGTGCGTGGACCGCCGAGAACAGGCAGCCGGTTCGCGACGAAGACGACCGCGAACGAGACCGCGAGCAGCATCAGACCGAGCACCGAGATCGCGCCGAGGTCGCCGCTCTCGTTCAGGTCGTAGATGATCACCGAGACCAGCTTCGTGTTCGCGGTCGTCAAGAGGATCGTCGCCGACAGCTCGCGGATCGTGCCGATGAAGACGAAGCACCAGGTCGCGATCACGCTGGTGCGCAACAGCGGCGCGGTGATCAGCCGCAAGGTGTTCAGGCGCGTCGCGCCGAGGATCCGGCTCGCCTCCTCGAGCTCCGGGTGGATGCCGTGGAAGGCCGACGCGAGCTGCTGGTAGCCGGCCGGCATCTCGATCGTCAGGAACGCGATCAGCAGGATCCACAGCGTCCCGTACAGCATCAGCCGCGGATGCGAATAGGTCAGGAACACGCCGACGCCGAGCACGATCCCGGGGATCGCGACCGGCGCGGTCGCGAGCAGCCCGAGCAGCTTCGTGCCGCGCACCGCGCTGCGCGAGACCATGTAGGCCGCGACCAGCGCGATCGCGGTGCCGAGCGTCGCGGTCGAGAAGCCGAGCAGGAACGTGTTCCACATCGCGAGCCGCGTCGCCGAGAACTCGAAGAACACGAAGTCGAAGTGGCGCAAGGTCAGCGTGGCCCAGGTCAGCGGGTCCGAGACGTTGCGCGTCAGTGCGGTCTTCAGCAGCGCCGCATACGGCAGCACGACGGTCAGCGCGAGCACGAGCGCGACGAACGCGACCGCGAGCGGCTTCCAGCCGCGCAGCCGCGCGATCCGCGCCACGCCGCTCTTCGCGCCGAGCACGGTGTAGCCCTTGCGCCCGAGGATCCAGCTCTTGCCTTGCAGCAGCAGCACCGTGATCGCGAGCAGCGGCAGCGATGCGGCGGCTGCGAGGCCGGGCTTCGGCGGGTACTGGAACAGGCTCCAGATCTTCGTCGTGATCACGTGGAAGCCGGCCGGCAGCGCGAGGATCGCCGGCGAGCCGAACATCGTCAGCGCCTGCAGGATCGCGATCAGCGAGCCGGCCAGCATCGCCGGCAGCACCAGCGGGATCGTCACGCGGCGCAGCGTCGTCGCGCCGCGCGCGCCGAGGATCGCCGATGCGTCCTCGAGGTCCGACGGCACGCGGTCGAGCCCGTTCGCGACCAGCGTGAAGACGTACGGGAACGTGTAGCAGGCGATCGCGAAGACCAAGCCGCTGAACGTGTAGATGTCGACCAGGTGCTCGTAGGTCTGCGCGCCGGTCAGGCTCCGGTACAGCGCGTTGACGAGGCCGCTGTTCGGCGCCGCGAGGATCTCCCACGCGATCGCGCCGAGGAACGGCGGCGTCACGAACGACGCGGTGACGAGCGCGCGGACGACACGCCGCCCCGGCAGGTCGGTGCGCGAGACCAGCCACGCGAGCGGCGTCGCGATCGCGCAGGACAGCGCGCCGACGCCGAGCGCCATC
>JBDTXV010000318.1:0-3738 GCA_040006015.1 Caldimonas sp. | reverse complement strand
CGCGGTCGGCGACCGCAGCGGCGCATCGACGAGGGCATGGAAGCCGGCGACCGGGCAGCGGCCGTCGTTCAGCGCCGCGAGCGCATCGACGCTGCCGGTGAACTGGATCTCCAGATGCAGCCGGCTGTGCCGCGCGGCCCAATCGCGCAGCCGCGGCAGCGCCTCGTCGTGGCTCGCATACATAGTGACCACGCCGGCGCTGTCGTCGAACGCGACGTCGAAGACGCGCTCGAGCTCGCTGCGCAGCGCCTCGAGCTCGGGCGCGACGCGGGCGAGCGCGCGGCGCTCGGCCCACAGCAGCTTCGCGCCGAACGGCGAGAGCCGGGCCGGCTGGCCCTTGACCCACGTGACGAGCGGATGCTCGAGCTCGACCTGCCAGCGCTTCAGCTCGCCCCAGACGTGGCGATACGACTGGCCGAGCCGGCGCGCCGCGGCCGATATCGAACCGGTCTCGTGGACCGCCTCGAGCATCGCCATCAACGGATGGTGCAGCGCGCGCCGGTCCGCCGGGCTCGGCGTCAGGTTGTAGCTGAGTTGCACCTTATGCATGCGTGTTCATATCGTCGCGCGCGCCGCGCCGGCCGAAAATCGGCCCGATGAAAGGCGCCGGGTGAACGAGTTCGCACAGAGCATTCGCGGCGCCATCGAGCTGATTGTCCATGCCGACGCGGTGCTGGTCCGCACGGTCGCGCTGTCCCTCGCGGTCAGCGGCACCGCGTGTCTTTGGGCCGCCGCCTTCGGCCTCGTCGGCGGAGCCTGGCTCGCGGTCGCGCGATTCCCCGGCCTGCGCGCGGCGCTGCTGCTTCTGAACACGCTGCTCGCGCTGCCGTCGGTCGTCGCCGGCCTCGCGGTCTATCTGCTGCTGTCGAGGAGCGGGCCGCTCGGCTCGTGGGGCATCCTGTTCACGCCGGCCGCGATGGTCGTCGCGCAGACGATCCTGGTGCTGCCGGTCGTCGCCGCGCTCGCGCGCCAGCTCGTCGCCGATTCGATGCGCGATGCCGGCGAGACGCTGCGCTCGATGGGCGCCGGGCCGCTGCTGTCGGCGCTGCTCGTCCTCGTCGACGAACGCCGCGCCGTCGTCACGGTGCTGCTGACCGCGTTCGGCCGCGCGATCGCCGAAGTCGGCGCGGTGATGATCGTCGGCGGCAACATCGACGGCGTGACCCGTGTGATGACGACCGCGATCGCGCTCGAGACCAGCAAGGGCGACCTGCCGCTCGCGCTCGCGCTCGGCCTCGTGCTGCTCGGCATCGTCGCGCTGCTGAACCTCGCGATCGCGGCGCTGCCGCGCGGGGTCGCGTCCGTCGCCGTGTTAGCGCCCGCGCGATGATGCGCGCGCCGACCCCGGTGTTGCTGCGCCTCGCCGGCGCCTCGGTCCGGTTCGGCGCGGTGCCGGCGTTGCGCGACGTGACCTTCGTGCTGCATCGCGGCGAGTTCGTCGCCCTGGTCGGCGCCAACGGGGCCGGCAAGACGACGCTGCTGCGCCTGCTGCACGGCCTGGTCGAACACAGCGGGCTGCGTGAGGTCGCCGAGCCGAACCTGGTCCAGGCGATGGTGTTCCAGCGTCCATTCATGCTGCACCTGTCGGTCTGGAACAACCTGCGCCTCGCGCTCTGGCTCGCCGGCGCGCCGCGCGCCGAGCGCCAGGCGCGTGCGCTGCGCGCGCTGCAGCGGGTCGGCCTCGCCCACCTGACCGAGCGCCCGGCGCGCGTGCTTTCGGGCGGCGAGCAGCAGCGCCTGGCGCTGGCGCGCGCGTGGGCGGTGCATCCCGACGTGCTCTTTCTCGACGAGCCGACCGCAAACCTCGACCCTTCGGCGAAGAAGGAGGTCGAGTCGCTGCTCGCCGGCTTCGCGGCCGAGGGGATGACGCTCGTGATGAGCACGCACAACCTCGGCCAGGCCGAGCGTCTCGCGTCCCGCGTCGTCTACCTCGACGCCGGCGCGATCCATCTCGACCTGCCGACGCGCCAGTTCTTCGGCGCGCATGCGCAGGGCCGCACCGATTCGTTTCTGAAAGGAGATCTGTCATGGTCACCGGATTGATGCGCCGCGTTGCGGCTGGGCTTGCGTTCGCGGCGGCGCTGGCGCTCGTCGCGGGATCGCCGCAGGTCGCCGCGCAGGAGCGCACGATCACGATGGCGTCGACGACCAGCACCGAGCAGTCGGGGCTGTTCCCGCATCTGCTGCCGGAATTCAAGCGCGCGACCGGGATCGACGTGCGCGTGGTCGCGGTCGGCACCGGCCAGGCCCTCGACATCGGCCGGCGCGGCGACGCCGACGTGCTGTTCGTGCACGACCAGGCCGCCGAGGAGAAGTTCGTCGTCGAAGGCAACGGACTGAAGCGTATGCCGGTCATGTACAACGACTTCGTCCTCGTCGGCCCGCAGAGCGACCCGGCCGGCGCGCGCGGCCGCGACATCGTCGCGGCGCTGCAGAAGCTCGCGGCGTCGAAGTCGGCCTTCGTCTCGCGCGGCGACCGCAGCGGGACGCACGCGGCCGAGCTGCGCTACTGGAAGGCGGCGGCCATCGAGACGCCGGACGGCAAGGTCACGGGCCGGTCGCTCGACTACAAGGCCTGCGGCTGCGGCATGGGGCCGGCCTTGAACATCGCGTCGGCGAGCGACGCCTACGTGCTGACCGATCGCGGCACCTGGCTCAATTTCAAGAACCGCGGCAAGCTCGCGATCCTCGTCGAAGGCGACACCCGGCTCTTCAACCAGTACGGCGTGATCGTCGTCAATCCGGCCCGGCATCCGCAGGTCAAGACCGCGCTCGCGCAGGCCTTTGCCGACTGGGTCGTCTCAGCCGACGGCCAGGCCGCGATCGCGGCCTACAAGGTCGGCGGCGAGCAGCTGTTCTTTCCGAACGCGAAGCCGTGACGACGGCTGCGGGTCGATTGCATGGGCGGGAGTGCGTCTCGCCGCGCCGCGCTCGGCCCACGACGCTGACCGTGAAGGATCTGCGCTGAGGCCGACGCTCCTTCCGGCTTGCGTTCAAAATCGCTGATCGACGGGCCGCCGCCCGCCGGCCGCTCGGCCGCCGGCTGCGCGGCCCCGCCTCTCACGCAAAAGGATTGCAGACGATGAGTTCGACGTTAGATGCCGGGCGTTTCGGCAGCGGCCAGGCGGTGCATCGCATCGAAGACCCGGCCTTGCTCGCCGGCGCCGGCCGCTTCACCGACGACGTCAATGTCGCCGGGCAGACCTATATGGCCTTCCTGCGCTCGCCGTATGCGCATGCGCGGATCGGCGCGGTCGATGCCGCGGCGGCGCGCGCCGCGCCCGGCGTGCTCGCGGTCTACACCGGTGCCGAACTGGCGGCGGCCGGCGTCGCGCCGATCCCGTCGATCGACGTCTTCAAGCGCGCCGACGGCAAGGTGCTGGTCACGCCGGCGCGTCGCGCGCTCGCGCACGAAGTCGTCCGCTTCGTCGGCGAAGCGGTCGCGGCGGTCGTCGCGACGAGCCGCGAGGCCGCGCGCGACGCGTGCGAGCTCGTCGCGGTCGATTACGACGAGCTGCCGGCGGTCGTCTCCGCGCCGGCCGCGATCGTGCCCGGCGCCGCGGTGATCGCGGCCGACGCCCCCGACAACATCGCCGCCGAGATGCGCCACGGCGATGCCGCGGCGACCGCGGCCGCGTTCGCGCGCGCCACGCATGTCGTCGCGCTCGATCTCGTCAACCAACGCGTCGCGCCGAGCGCGATCGAGCCGCGCAGCGTGCTCGCCGAATTCGATGCCGC
>JBDTXV010000317.1:0-3749 GCA_040006015.1 Caldimonas sp. | reverse complement strand
GTGCAGAAGCCGCATTGCGAGCCGTGGCACTCGACCATCGCGCGCTGGACGGGATGCAGCTCGTCGCGCCGTGTCGCGTGCGACCCGTCGTGCCGCACCGCGTGCCGCACGTCATCTCGCACCGATTGCGAGGTGCCGTTCGGCGCCGGGTCCGGCGCAGCAGAGGCGCGCGGCTCGCACGCAGCGTCCGGCCGCGCCGCACCGGCCTGGATCGCCTTCAGGTCCTCGACCGTGAACAGCGCCTTGCCGTCGAGCGTCGCCAGGAACTGGATGCAGGCATTGACGCTGCGCAAGCTCAGCCCGCGCACCGCGTTCGCGTCGCCGGGCTGCGCGAGCTCGCCGATCACCGTCGTGCAGGCGCCGCAATCGCCTTCGTTGCAGCCTTCCTTCGTGCCGGTGCAGCGCGCGTCTTCACGCAGCCATTCGAGCACCGTGCGCGTCGGCTTCGCGGCGTCGACCTCGACGATCTGGCCGCGGTGGAAGAATCGGATCGGACGGTTTTGCATGGCAGGCAAGTCGCATCGGGAGGCACCCGTAAGGTAACGCCTGGCGCTCCCGGCAGTATCAGCGCATGTGCATAGTGCCTATCATCGAAGCCTTATGGCACAGCGCGCCGACTTCGACAAGATCGAGGTCTTCCTCATCCGGGTGTTGCAGACCTTGATCACCGAACGCAGTGTCTCGCGTGCCGCGATGCGATTGCAGAGCACGCAGCCCGCCGTCAGCGCCCAGCTGAAGCGGCTGCGCGCGCTGACCGGCGACCCGTTGCTGGTGCGCGCCGGCAACGGCATGGTGCCGACCGAGACCGCATTGCAGCTGCTCGACCCGGCGACGCGGATCCTGCAGGACGCCGACCGATTGTTCAGCCCGCGCGCGCGCCAGCGCGGCTTCGAGCCGCTGACGAGCAGCGCGATGTTCCGGATCGCCGCGAGTGATTACCTCGATCCGCTGTTCCTGCCCGAGCTGGTCGCGCAGCTGAAGAAGGTCGCGCCGCAGGTGCGCCTCGAGCTGCTGCCGCTGTCGGGCGAGTTCGACTACCGGCGCAGCCTCGCGAGCGGCGCGGTCGATCTCGTGATCGGCAACTGGCTCGAGCCGCCCGGCGAGCTGCATCTCGGCCGGCTGATGTCCGACGAGATCGTCTGTCTCGTCGCCGAGGATCACCCGGCCGCGAGGAGCGCGGCGACGCGGGCCTGGAGCATCGAGCGCTATCTCGGCTGCGAGCATGTCGCGCCGACGCCGCTGCATGCGAACGCACCCGGCGTGATCGACGAGCACCTCGCATCGCTCGGTCTCGCCCGCGACGTGATGGTGCGTAGCGCCCATTTCAGCCTGATCCCGCTGATGGTCGCGCAGAGCCTGCTGGTGCTGACGACCGGGCGCCTGTTCTGCTCGCGCTATGTCGACGCGCTGCCGGTGCGGAT
The DNA here is from genome assembly GCA_040006015.1 of Caldimonas sp. GTDB lineage: Bacteria > Pseudomonadota > Gammaproteobacteria > Burkholderiales > Burkholderiaceae_C > Schlegelella_A. The sequence continues at coordinate 2,328 of JBDTXV010000317.1, read as the reverse complement.
CGTGCGCTGTCCGGTCGCGTTCCCGCCGCTGAACTACTACCAGCTGTGGCACGACCTGACCCATGCGTCGGCGTCGTCGCGCTGGCTGCGCGAGCAGGTCCGCGACGTCGCGCGCAACCTGAGCTCGCACGGAATGCTGCAGCGCAATCGCGGCGCGCGCGCGAGCGACAACGGCACGGCCGCTGCGCGCAACGCCTGAAGCCGGAAGAAGTCGATGACCCGCGTCTATCCCTCGAGCCTGCCCGGCGCTGCGCGCGCCGCCGCGGCGGCCGCCGATGCGGCACCGGGCCGCGTCGCATTGCGCGGCGATCTGCTCGACTTCTCGGCCGAGCCGGGCTGGGGCGACGTCGACTCGGGCGCGGTGCGCTTCCGCGCCGACCACTGGCTGCTCGTCGAGAACGGCTGCATCGCCGGCGTCCGTGCCGATGCACCCGACGCGAGCTGGGTCCGGCACGACCACGCCGGCCGCCTGATCCTGCCCGGCTTCATCGACACGCATGTGCACAGCCCGCAGCTCGACGTGATCGCCAGCTACGGCACCGAGCTGCTCGACTGGCTCGACCAGCACACGTTCCCGGCCGAGCTGCGCTACGCCGATGCCGCGCATGCCGAGAGCGGCGCCGCGCTGTTCGTCGATGCGCTGATCGCGCACGGCACGACCGCCGCGGTCGTGTTTCCGACCGTCCACAAGGTTTCGGCCGACGCGCTGTTCGCGGCCGCACGGCAGCGCGGCATGCGCCTCGTCGCCGGCAAGGTGCTGATGGACCGGAACGCGCCCGACGGGCTGCGCGACGACGACATCGCCGAGTCCGAGCGCGACTGCCGCGAGCTGATCGAATGCTGGCACGGCAAGGACCGGCTCGCCTATGCGGTGACCGTGCGCTTCGCACCGACCAGCAGCCCGGCGCAGCTCGCGATGGCCGGGCGCCTGTGCGCCGACGATCCGAGCCTCTACATGCAGACGCATCTGGCCGAGAACCGCGCCGAAGTGCGCTGGGTCGCGGAGCTGTTTCCCGAGGCGCGCAGCTATCTCGACGTCTACGCGCGCGCCGGCCTCGTCCATTCGAAGAGCGTGTTCGCGCACGGCATCTGGCTCGACGACGCCGATCGTGCCGCGCTGCAGGCGGCCGGCGCGCAGATCGCGCACAGCCCGTCGTCGAATCTCTTCCTCGGCAGCGGCCTGTTCGACTGGCGCGCGGCCGAGCAGGCCGGCGTCGCGGTCAGCCTGGCGAGCGACGTCGGCGGCGGCACCAGCCTGTCGATGCTGCGCAACTGCGCCTACGCGTACAAGGTGCAGGCGCTCGCCGGCCAGCGCCTGACCGCATGGAAGGCGTTGCATGCCGCGACGCGCGGCGCCGCCCGCGCGCTCGGCCTCGAGACCGAGATCGGCTCGTTCGACACCGGCTCGACCGCCGACGTCTGCATCTGGGACTGGACCGTCGGCCCGGTCGCCGCACGCCGCCACGAAGTCGCGCGCAGCCTGCACGAACGCGTGTTCGCATGGATGCTGCTGGGGGACGAACGCAATCTGGTGATTGCGTTCGTCGCAGGGATCAAGCGCTTCCAGCGCGGGGAGGAGCGTTGATGTCGAATCCTTCGACGCTTGTCGGTAGCCGGGTTGCGCCCCGGCGGGCGGGAAATGCTTTGGCAGTTGGGCTGCCGCCCGGGGGTAGCCGGGTCCCGCCCCGGCGGGCGGGTAACTTTCATTTGCGGGCCCAAATGAAAGTCACCAAAGCAAAGGGCCTGAACACCATTTGTGCGGAGCATCGAACTGATAAAAGCTCCCGACTTACTGCGACCGAGGTCATCGATCGTTTGCCGCTCCGACCCTTCGCCGCGGCGCGGCGTCATAGAGCCCGGCTTGATATCGAGCGCTGCGACGAGTTCGTATTCGAGGTCACAGAACACGGAGCCGCGAAGCGGCGGAGCTTGGCCGAGGTGAGATCTCATGTGTCGCGGTGCGACCAAGTGGTGAGCTCTTACCAGGCAGATGCTTTGCACAAATGTGGGGCTCTCTTCTTTGGTGACTTTCTTCTGAGCCAGCAGAAGAAAGTTACCCGCCCGCCGGGGCGGGACCCGGCAACCCCCGGGTGGAACCCGCCCTCTGCCGGGCGGCAACCCCGCCCGCCGGGGCGGAACCCGGCAAAGCACCGCCACCCCCGATTGGGAGACCAAAAATGCTTCGTCTCGAACTGATCGACATCAGCAAGCAGTACCCGGCCGTGAAGGCCAACGACCGGGTCAACCTGCGCGTGAAGCCGGGCGAGATCCATGCGGTGCTCGGCGAGAACGGCGCCGGCAAGTCGACGATGATGAAGATGATCTACG
>JBDTXV010000316.1:0-3751 GCA_040006015.1 Caldimonas sp. | reverse complement strand
GACGGTACGCGGCGTCGATGGCGGCGTCCGCGCTCGGAAAGTTGCCGGGCGACAGTGCGATCTGTCGCGGACGCGCAGGCCAGTTGTGGCTCGAAACGCAGAGGGTCGGTGCGAATCGCCCGCGATCGAGTGCTCGGGCGCCGCAAAGCAGATCGTAGTTCTTGTGCTGGAAACTCTTGCTTGTGTCCATTGCTCAGCCGGTCCGGGAAGCGTCCTACAGAGGCGGGCGAACCAGACTCCTTTTCTCCGCGAACAGTTCACCCGCCCTCTGGCGCGCGTACCGATACGCGTGAAACTCGGCGCGCGGTTCCCCATAGATCATCGGCACTTCCCGTCCGCTGGTCATGTACCTGGCCATGAGGTCATTCTCGTCCCTCGCGTCCAAAAAATGTTCCAGGAGGGCTTCGCTGACGAGCCGCTGCGCGCAAGCGATCGCCTGGTCCGCATCGCCGTACTCACCGCGCTTGACAGAACGCGCTCCGGTGCCAACGGACGCGTTGTCGATTGACGTGATCGTATAGATGGCCACCATTCCTCCGGTGTCTGATCATGCGCGCTTTCCATGAAGTCAGACCGAAAAGTACTCTTGAACTTGTCAGACCCGCCGCGCGCATCAAACTGAGCACCCGACAGAAGGTGCGAGTTCCTGTTGATCGCGCACTGCCGTCACGACGCGTGCGAATTGGCGTTGATGCGCGCCTCCTCCGGACCCGTCCTCCCAGACTCCCAGTATCCTCAGCACGAACCCGGGATGCCGGTCGAAGGTTCCAAGATGAACCCAATTGGCAGCGCCGCTCTGCACGAGAGCGAGGAACGCTATCGGCTGGCACTTTTAGCTGGTCGCTTGGGTTCTTGGGATAGAAGCCGCGGTAGCCGGTGGCATCGACGGCCGTGCTCTGCTCGATCGCCGCGAAAAAACGCGGCGATGCTTGCCGGCCAGCTGGCTTCGGCCCTGTCGAGCACGATCCCGTTGATCCCGTTGATCCCGTTGATCCGGTTGACCTCGTGCGTGCAGCAGCCGAACGAGTTCCGCTGCAGCTCCCGCATCATCGCGGCGTGCTCTTCCGGTTCGATCACGCCCAGCAACACGCCGGTATTTTGAAGTGCACGCGAAAGACCGGCCGTCATTCAGCGCCGTCGGTTTGAGTCGGCTGTTGTTGAAGCGTGGCGTTCACTTCGGCACCGATCAGCACGGCCCAGGCTGTCAACAGGAACCACAGCATCAACACGACGACCGCGCCCATCGAACCGTAGGCCCGGTTGAATGTGCCGAACCGACTGACGTAGACCGAGAACAGCAGCGAGACCACCAGCCAGATCACCACCGCAACGGCGGCGCCCCAATTCATCCAGAACCAGCGCGGCGTTGGGCGGTGCGGCCCGTAGCGGTACAGCAGGATCAGCCCGACCCAGAACGACGCGGCGACAATCGGCCAACGCAACCAGCCGATGGCGCCGCGAACGGAACGCCCCAGCTCCGCGGCGCTGCTGACGATCGGCAACAGCACGATAGCGGTCATCGCTATCAGCATGCCGAAGATCATCATCGCCGCGAGCAGCAGTGACACGCCGATTCGGGCAAACAGGCCGCGTTGCTCTTTCAGGTCGTATGCAACGTTGAGCGCTTGCATGAGCGTGCGCATCCCCGACGAAGTGCTCCACAGCGCAATGACGACGCTGCCGGCGGCGCCGAGACCGAGTGCCCCGCTTCCGGCGTTCGTCAGGTGAATCAGTTGCTTCCGCACGAACACGGCCACCTCATCTGGGAACAACTGGCTCAACGACGCGACGTGCCGCTGCATATCGTCCGGGTCGAACGCGAGTCCGAACGTCGAGACGATGGCCACCAATGTCGGAAACAATGCCAACAGCCCGTAGAAGGCGACGCCGGCAGCGATCACCGGCAATCGGTCGTCGGAGATCTGTCCACAGATCCGAGTAATCAGCGACCGCCACCCTTCTGGAGCGCAGTGCGGCGCCTCCGAATCCGCCATCATGGACACTGCAGGGCGGACTCGCCCCCAATTACACGTTCAAGCACAGAAGCAATGACTCGTTGGCGACTCACATCCAGCCTCGCGCCGACGAGACTTAGCTCGGGCTTAGGCAGAACCTCTAACCTTCAGCTAAGTATGCGAGCCTACGCTGAACTCTTCGCAACCGTGAAGAGGTTTCACCATGATCAGGAACTCAATTCGACCCAACCGGACACAGCAGGTCCGCTCCATCGTTGGCTTTATCGGTATGGCCGCGATGTGCGCAGCAACGCCGGTGCGGGCTTACACGGGCGAGAACTTGGCCAAGTTCGCCAAGGTGTCGCTTGAGCAAGCGCGTCGAACTGCCCTCGCGGTCCGCCCGGGCGCCATCATCAACCAGGAGCTCGAGAGAGAGCCCGGCGGCTCCGGCCTTCGCTATTCGTTCGATGTGCGCGCGGGGAAGGTCACTCAGGAGGTCGGGGTCGACGCAATGACAGGCCACGTTCTCGAGAACAAGCCCGAGGGCGCCCACCCCGACTGATCCCGACCGTTCGCCGGTCTCCCCTCTCTGAACGCCCCGTCAGCCGTCCGCTCTCCAGAACAACTATTGCCATGAACGACCACCGTCCATCTTCCATGACTTCCGATGCCAGCAAAGTGCCCGCTGTCACTTTTGGCTTTTGGGCCATCAAAGTGGTCGCGACAACGCTGGGCGAAACTGGCGGCGACTGGGTGACGATGTCTCTGAACCTGGGATACCTGGTCGGCAGCGCGATCTTCGCGGCGATCTTCGTTGCGCTGGTCTGGTCGCAGGTGAAGGCGGCGCACTTCCGCCCGGCGCTCTTCTGGGCGACGATCATCGCGACGACGACACTCGGCACAACGATGGCCGACTTCGCGGACCGCTCGCTCGGCATCGGCTATCCCGGCGGCGTGGCCATCGTGTCTGCGCTGCTCGTTGCCAGCCTTCTGATCTGGCGCTGGTCCGAGGGTACGGTGTCGGTGGCGAGCATCAACACGCCGAAAGCCGAATGGTTCTACTGGTGCACCATCCTCTTCTCGCAGACGCTCGGAACGGCGCTGGGCGACTGGATGGCGGGCACCGACCGCGGCGGTTTCGGCCTCGGCTACGAGTACGGGGCTCTGATCTTCGGCGCAGGTCTTGTCGTGGTTGCAGCGCTCTACTACCGTACCAAGGTCTCGCACACAGTCCTGTTCTGGTCTGCCTTCGTGCTGACCCGGCCGCTCGGCGCCACGCTGGGCGACCTCCTCGACAAGCCGCTGTCCCAGGGTGGCCTGAACTTCAGCCGGTGGGTCGCCTCGCTTGCACTGCTGGGCTGCATCGTTGCCGCTGTCGCGTTGATCCCGCAGCGTGCCGCGACGAAGGGCGACGCGGCCTGACCGTATCAAGCCAGCGGAGCGCGCATCGTCGCGAGCGAAATCCAACTGAAGGCTGGACGGGATGAGGCTTTTGCTGGTTGAGGACGATCCCCTCCTGGGTGCCGCCGTGGCGCAGGCCCTCAGAGACGACTCGCATGCAGTCGACTGGCTCAAGGACGGGCGTGAGGCCTCCATCGCGCTGAGCCGTCACGTCTATCGCGTCGTCCTTCTCGACCTTGGTCTGCCGCACCGGGATGGTCTGGTGGTGCTGCGTTCGCTGCGCGCGGCCGGCGACGCCACACCGGTCCTCGTCATGACGGCCCGGGACGAGCTCGAGCGCCGGGTCGAAGGCCTCGATGCCGGCGCCGACGACTACCTGGTCAAGCCGTTCGCGG
>JBDTXV010000315.1:0-3758 GCA_040006015.1 Caldimonas sp. | reverse complement strand
TCTCGAGCTGAACGAGGCGACCGAAGGCGCGGCGAGCGTCGCCGAGCGGCCGATCCGCTTCGTCAACATCCGCGAAGCCGGAGGCTGGTCGAAGGACGCGGCCGCGGCGACGCCGAAGATCGCCGCGCTGCTCGCCGCGGCGCAACTGCCGCCGCCCGAACCGGTGCCGATCGTCGGCTATCGCTCGGCCGGACGCGTGCTCGTGATCGGCGCGGCGGACCCGGCGATGCGCGCGGCGCGGATGCTCGGCGACAAGCTCGACGTCAGTCTGCTGCTGCCGCGCCCGGGCGGCACATTGCCGCAAGAGCGCGCGGTCTCGGTGCATGCCGGCACGCTGACCGGCCTTTCGGGCTGGCTCGGCGCGTTCGAGGCCAGCTGGACCAGCGCGAACCCGATCGACCTCGACCTGTGCACGCGCTGCAACGCGTGCATCGACGTCTGTCCCGAGCAGGCGATCGATTTCAGCTACCAGATCGATCTGGCGAAGTGCACGAACCACCGCGAATGCGTGCGCGTCTGCGTCGCCGCCGGCGCGATCGATTTCGAGCGCGCGCCGCAAACGGTCACCGAGTCGTTCGACCTCGTGCTCGATCTCGGCGCGACGCCACAGATCGCGTCGCATCAACCGCCGCAAGGCTATTTCCATGCGCCCGATGCGCCCGCGCTGATCGATGCGGTGCTGCAGTTGCGTGAGAGTGTCGGCGAATTCGAGAAGCCGAAGTTCTTCCAGTACCGGCAGAAGATCTGCGCCCACAGCCGCAACGAACAGATCGGCTGCACCGCCTGCATCGACGTCTGTTCGGCCGAGGCGATCCGCAGCGACGCGTCGCTGAAGGGGCGGACCGGAGGCGGCGGCATCGTCGTCGAGCCGCATCTGTGCGTCGGCTGCGGCGCCTGCACGACGGTCTGTCCGAGCGGCGCGCTGACGTATGCGACGCCGCGCCCCGACGAGATGGGCCTGCGCATTCGCACCTTGCTCGCGACCTATGCGAAGGCCGGCGGCAGCGACGCGGCATTGCTGATCCACAGCCAGGCCGCCGGGGCCCGCGCGATCGGCAGCCTCGGACGCGCCGCGCGCACGGCGGCCGAGGTGCACGGCGTGCCGGCGCGCGTGCTTCCGCTCGAGGTCTGGCATACGGCATCGGTCGGAATCGATCTGTGGCTCGCGGCGATCGCCTACGGCGCGGCGCAGGTCTGGGTCTTGATGACCGACGAAGAGGCGCCGGATTACCGCGCGGCCGTTGCGGCGCAGATGCAGGTCGCGCAGGCCGTGATGACCGGCCTCGGCTTCGCCGGCGAACATTTCCGGATCGTCGACGGCGCAGGCCTCGCGTTCGATGGCGTCGACGCTCCGGCCGGGCCGGCGCTGCCGGTGCGCAGCGGCGGCGCGACTGCGCTCAGGCTCGATCCGGCGCTGCTGCGTCTCGATCGCGCATTGCGTGTGCCGGCCGCGGCCGTCGTGAAGCGCGCCGCGACCTTCAGCGTGCAGGCCGACAAGCGCACGACGCTCGACCTGGCGATCGACCACCTGATGCAAAGCACGGCTAGCGTGCCCGCATCGATCTCGTTGCAGGCGCCGGCGAGCCCGTTCGGCAATCTCGTCGTCGACACCGGGGCCTGCACGCTCTGCCTGGCTTGCGTCGGCGCCTGTCCCGAGGCTGCGCTGGCCGACAATCCCGACCTCCCGCAGTTGCGCTTCATCGAAAAGAACTGCGTGCAGTGCGGTTTGTGCGCGAGCACCTGCCCCGAAAACGCGATCACGCTGGAGCCGCGCCTGCTGCTCGCCGACGGCGGCAAGGCGCGCAAGCTCGCGCGCGTGCTCAACGAGGCCGAACCGTTCCGCTGCATCCGCTGCGACAAGCCGTTCGGCACGCCGAAGGCGATCGAGGTGATGATCGCGAAGCTCGGCGGACATGCGATGTTCCAGGGCGCCGCCGCCGACCGGCTGAAGATGTGCGGCGACTGTCGGGTGATCGACATCCACACGAATCCCGATGAAGTGAGGATCACCGAGCTTTGAGCAGCGACCGCTTGCAAGCGTCGAGCTTCGGCAGCGCCGACGACCATGAGGAGCTCGCGCGCGCCGAGGTCTACGGGCTTCTCGCGAGTCTTTTCTACGCGCCGCCGTCCGACGCGCTGTATGCCCAGGTGCAGGTCGCGGTGACCGAAGCACCGGTTGCCGGTGCGCTGCTCGAACGCTCGTGGAGCGAGGTCGTCGCGACCGCGCGCCGGCTTTCGCTCGCCGATGTCCGCGACGAATACGCGGCGCTCTTCGTCGGCATCGGCAAGCCCGAGATTTTTCTGTACGGATCCTTTTTCGTGGCCGGCTCGCTGAATGCGAAGCCGCTGGTCGAGTTGCGGAGCGACCTCGGCGCGCTCGGACTGGAACGCGGCGAGGGCGTCAGCGAGACCGAGGATCACATCGCGAGCCTGTGCGAGGTGATGCGTTATCTGATCGCCGGCGACGACATCGGCATCTGCAACCTAGGCGCGCAGCAGCGCTTCTTCAACGCGCATCTGCGCGGCTGGACCGAAGCGTTCTGCGATGCGCTTGCGGCGCATCCGCGCGCCGATTTCTATCGCAGCGTCGCCGGTTTCGCGCGCGATTTCTTCGCGATCGAGGCGCAAGCGGTCGACCTTCTCGATGCATGACGAATCGCCGATCGGGCGTGCGGAGTTCCCGCAAGCTGTCGCGAAGCCCACTCAACAGTGTCGGTTTCGAGCCGCCTCGACCACAATCCCGATTGACGCTCGATGCCGGGCTGGTAGATTCGAAGAAAGAAGCGTCGCGGCCGCGTGCCGTCGCCGCATCGAGAACTGCGGTCTCGGCGACCGTCGAACAGGAGTCGGAAAGATGAAGCTCATACAAACCAGGCGGTCGGCAGCGATCGCGCAATCCCCTGCGGCGACGGTCGGACGCCGCGGTCTCGTTGTCGGCGTCGGCGTCGCGGGAGCGGCCGCGGTTGCGGCGCATGCGCTGCATCGGGCGGCGGTCGATGCGCCGGTCGCGCCGGTCGCGAAGACCGGTGCGATCGACGGCGAAGGCTATCGGCTGACGCCGCATGTGTTGCAGTACTACGAAACGACGAAGGCCTGATGGCGCGCTCGAACCGGTCGACGGGAGAGGGAATCATGTTGCTCACGCGTAAGTCTTCCGATCGGGGCATGGCTCCATCGTCGTCGTTGGTCTCCAGTCTCGCGCGCGGCGTCCAGCGCGCAATTCCGACGATGGACCGGCGCGCCTTCCTGCGTCGCTCCGGCCTCGGCGTCGGCGTCGGCCTCGCGACGTCGGAGCTGACCTTGGTCCGCAAGGCCCACGCCGCCGATGCGCCGGCCGCGACGGCGGCGGCTCCGGTGATCCGGCGCACCGTGTGCTCGCACTGCTCGGTCGGCTGCGCGGTCGACGCGGTGGTCGAGAACGGCGTCTGGGTGCGCCAGGAACCGGTCTTCGATTCGCCGATCAACCTCGGCGCGCACTGCGCGAAAGGCGCCGCGTTGCGCGAGCACGGGCGCGGCGACTACCGCCTGAAGACGCCGATGAAGCTCGTCAACGGCAAGTACCAGCGCATCTCGTGGGACCAGGCGCTCGAGGAAGTCAGCGCGAAGATGCTCGAGCTGAAGAAGCAGAGCGGTCCCGATTCGCTGTTCGTCGTCGGCTCTTCGAAACACAACAACGAGCAGTCGTACCTGCTGCGCAAGTGGGTCAGCCTGTGGGGCAGCAACAACTGCGACCATCAGGCGCGCATCTGCCACTCCAC
>JBDTXV010000314.1:0-3770 GCA_040006015.1 Caldimonas sp. | reverse complement strand
CCTAGACTGGCGCGATGAACATTCTCGGCATCGAGTCGTCGTGCGACGAGACCGGCGTGGCGCTGGTGCGTGTCGAAGGAAAGGAGCTTCCGCGCCTCGTCGCGCAGGGCCTGCACAGCCAGATCGAGATGCACCGCGCCTACGGCGGCGTCGTGCCCGAGCTCGCGTCGCGCGATCACATCCGCCGCGTGTTGCCGCTGACGCGCGACGTGCTCGCGCGCGCCGATTGCGACGTCGACGCGATCGATGTCGTCGCCTACACGCGCGGACCGGGTCTCGCCGGTGCATTGCTGGTCGGCGCCGGAGTCGCCTGCGCGCTCGCGGCGGCGCTCGAGCGGCCGGTCGTCGGCGTGCATCACCTCGAAGGCCATCTGCTGTCGCCGTTCCTGTCGGCCGATCCGCCGCAGTTTCCATTCGTCGCGCTGCTCGTCTCGGGCGGCCACACGCAGCTGATGCATGTCACCGATGTCGGTCGCTACGAGCTGCTCGGCGAGACGGTCGACGATGCCGCCGGCGAGGCGTTCGACAAATCGGCGAAGCTGCTCGGGCTCGGCTACCCCGGTGGTCCCGCGCTGGCGCGCCTCGCCGAGTTCGGCGATCCGACCGCCTATGCGCTGCCGCGGCCGCTGCTGCACAGCGGCAACCTCGATTTCTCGTTCGCCGGTCTGAAGACCGCGGTGCGGACGCAGGTTCTGAAGCTCGGCAGCAACGTCTGCGAGCAGGACCGGGCCGATCTGGCCGCGTCGACTCAAGCCGCGATCGTCGAGGTGCTTATGAGGAAGTCGATCGCGGCATTGCGCCGCACCGGTCTCGACCGGCTCGTCGTTGCCGGCGGCGTCGGTGCGAACGCGCAGCTTCGCGAGCAACTCGAGCGCGCATGCGCGAAGAGCCAGGCCCGGGTCCATTACCCGGAGCTGACTCTCTGCACCGACAACGGCGCGATGATCGCGCTCGCCGCGGCGATGCGGCTGCAGCGCGGCACGCTGCATCCGCAACCGGACTACGGCTTCGATGTGCGGCCGCGCTGGGAGCTCGCGGCCGCGTGATCGATCAGCTGACGCTGATCTGCAGCGCGCCGGTCGGCACCTTCTTCGCGAGCGTCAGCGTCAGCACGCCGTTCTCGACCTTGGCCTGCGAAGCCGCCTGGTCGACTTCGGCCGGCAGCACGACGGTGCGCTCGTAGCGCGCGGGACCGCGCTCGCGATAGAGCACGCGGCTCGCGCCGTTCGCCGGCTTCTGCGCGCGCTCGCCACCCTTCGGAGCCGTCGCGTCGGCGCCGTTATTCGCCGACGCTTCGTCGACCGGCGTCGCGGTTTCGACGCTGACACGGCGGCCTTCGATCGTGACCTTCAGCTGATCGCGCGTGACGCCCGGAACATCGAGGTCGACGGTGAAGCTCGTGTCGTTCTCGGCCACGTCGAGCGCCGGAGTGCGAGCCGCCGAGCCGGGCTTGGCGCCGCCGAAGTAGCGGTCGGTCGTCTCGTCGAACAGGCGCTCGACGGCACGTCCGAACTGCTGCGCCGCGACGGCGCGATGAGCGGCGGCATGCGCCGAACGGGTCAGGGGATAGACGAACATTGCAGGCTCCTACAATCGGATTGGTCGCCGCACATCGCGGCTACCTTGCCGCTGAATTTGGAGCGGCTTTTTTGTTTTCAAGGGCCTTGAAATCCGCGTCCGCGGGCTCCCGGAGCGTTCATGAGATCGGTCATCGAAGATCTGCCGGCGTCGAAGATCCGCGAGGTCGCCAATGCCGGCATCGGCCGCGACGACGTGCTGGCGTTCTGGTTCGGCGAAAGCGATGAGCCGACGCCGGCGTTCATACGCGAGGCGGCGATCCGCTCGCTGCACGCCGGCGAGACCTTCTATGCGCACAACCTCGGGCTGGCCGAGTTGCGCGAAGCGGTAGCCGGCTACGCCAGCGCGCTCCATCGTGCGGTCGCACCGCAGCGGATCGCGATCACGTCGTCCGGTGTCAATGCATTGATGCTCGCGATGCAGGCGCTCGTCGGTCCGGGCGACGAAGTCGTCGCGCTCGTGCCGGTGTGGCCGAATCTGACTGCGCAGCCGGCGATCCTCGGTGCCCGCGTGACCCGCGTTGCGCTCGAACCGGACGGCGGGGCATGGCGGCTCGACCTCGGCAAGCTGCTGGCCGCCGTGACAAGCGAGACGAAGGTGCTGCTCGTCAATGCGCCGAACAATCCGACCGGCTGGACCCTGCACCGCGACGAGCAGCAGGCGATCCTCGATCATTGCCGGCGCACCGGAACCTGGATCGTCGCCGACGAGGTTTACGAACGCCTGTATTTCGGAGCGGGCGGCCTGGCCGCGCCGAGCTTCCTCGACATCGCCGAACCCGACGACCGGCTCGTCGTCGTCCACAGCTTCTCGAAAAGCTTCCTGATGACCGGCTGGCGCCTCGGCTGGATGGTCGTGCCGGAGGCGTTGACCGACGTGGTCGGCAAGCTGATCGAATTCAACACCTCGTGTGCGCCGGTGTTCGTGCAGAGAGCGGGTCTCGCGGCGCTCGCCGGTGCCGAAGATTTCGTGCCGGGCCTGGTGCAGCGTCTGCGCGACTGCCGCGACACCTTGCTGCCGCGACTCGCCGCATTGCCGGGAGTCGAGGTCGCCGTTCCCGAGGGCGGGATGTACGCGTTCTTCCGGGTCGCCGGCGAAGACGACTCGATGCGCCTCGCGAAGCGCCTCGTCGTCGAGGCAGGGCTGGGGCTTGCGCCCGGCGTCGCCTTCGGCCCCGAGGCCGAAGGCTGGCTGCGCTGGTGCTTCGCATCGCGAGACCCGTCGCGGCTCGGCTCGGGCGTGGAGCGGCTGGCTCGCTTCCTGAAGCTATAATCCGCAGGTTGTGCTCCCGGTCAGCGAATCGCGAGGTCTCGCAAAGGCGGGGGCGTACAGGCACGGCGCAGGTTGGTTTCACCGGCGACCGCAAGTGGATACATCGGAACCGCGGCGTCCCTTCTCGCATCGCAGAGGAGGCGGTGACCCGGTTTCATTCATCGGAACGAGAATGACCGCTACCACCGAACACATCGCCGAGATCGTCAAGGCGAACGCCCGCAGCGCGACCGACACCGGCTCGCCCGAAGTGCAGGTTGCATTGCTGACCGATCGCATCAACGAGTTGACGCCGCACTTCAAGACCCATCTGAAGGACCACCACGGCCGCCGCGGATTGCTGAAGATGGTGAACCGGCGCAAGAGCCTGCTGAGCTATCTGAAGGGCAAGGACGCCGACCGCTACACCGCGCTGATCCAGAAGCTGGGCCTGCGCAAGTAACGCGACGATCGACGCCGGAGCCTGTCTGGAATCGCCGGCACAGGCTCTCGTCAATCTCAAAACCAATACGGGAGCAAGGACGCCGACGCCTTGTGTCATTCCACCGATGTTCCGTCCGCGGAGCAGCATTGGAATGGCATCGCGCCGGCGGGTCGCTCGTTCCGGGTCCGAAGCGCCACCCTGAAGGCGCGCAACATAACCGGAGTCAGACGCATGAGCATGTTCAACAAAGTCACCAAGACCTTCCAATGGGGCGAGCACGCCGTCACGCTGGAGACCGGCGAGATTGCGCGCCAAGCCGGCGGCGCGGTGATCGTCAGCATCGACGGCACGATGATCCTCGCGACCGTCGTCGCGGCGAAGAACCCGAAGCCGGGCCAGGACTTCTTTCCGCTGACGGTCGACTACATCGAGAAGACCTATGCCGCCGGCAAGATCCCGGGCAGCTTCTTCAAGCGCGAAGGCCGCCCGAGCGAGC
>JBDTXV010000313.1:0-3782 GCA_040006015.1 Caldimonas sp. | reverse complement strand
GTTCGTCGCCATCGACCTTGACGGTCTGGCCGCTGTACTTGCCGAACAGCACGCGGTCGCCGGCGCGGATGTTCATCGCGACGAGATCGCCCCTGTCATTGCGCTTTCCCGGACCGACCGACAGGACTTCGCCTTGATCGGGTTTCTCGGCTGCGTTGTCCGGAATGACGATGCCGGAGGCCGTCTTGGTTTCCTGTTCCAGGCGTTTGACGATCACGCGATCGTGCAACGGACGAAGTTTCATGGAATCTCCTTTTGATTTGAGCTTGGGAACGTAGCTCGACCGGAAGTGGGCACTTATAAACAATGGGGGAATTGACTCGCGACCCATTTAGCACTCGCCGACCGAGAGTGCTAGCAGATCGATTATAGGGACCTATTTCTGCCTTTCAAGCTTCACTGGCAACTCGGCCGGCGAAGCACCGGTAGTCGCCGCTCTGTACATTCGGGATATGCCGCGTCCGCTGATTGCCCTCGATGCCGATGGCGTGCTGCTCGATTTCCATTTGGCCTATGCGGGCGCATGGCAGCGCGCCTTCGGGAAAGCGCCTTTGGAACGCGATCCGCTGGCTTATTGGCCGATGGATCGATGGCAGGTAGAGCGCCTGGACGCAGCGGGGCGCGCCCATTTTCGACGCCATTTCGATTCCGAGTTCTGGGGCACTGTTCCCGTTGTCGGCGGCGCGGTCGACGCCTGTCACCGATTGCACGAGGCCGGCTTCGACCTGGTGTGCGTCTCTGCGCTCGACTTCGAGCACGAGGCGGCACGTCTGCGCAACCTGCGCGACCATGGTTTTCCGATCGAGAGAGTCGTCGCGACCGGCAACGCGGAAGGCGAGCGCAGTCCCAAGGCGGACGCGATCGAGTCGCTTCGGCCGGTGGCCTTCGTCGACGACTACTTGCCCTATATGCGCGGTCTGCCTTTAGACGTGCATACGGCGCTGATCCTGCGCGCGCCGAACGGCAGTCCGAACTCAGGTCCCGACATGGGCCGCGTCGATTCGGTGCATCAGGACATGGCCGAATTCGCGACACATTGGCTGTCGCGCTGAGCCGGCTCTAGAAAAAGCGCAGAAAGAGCCGATTACCTGGCAGCCGGCGCTCTCGTCACTCGGCGGCGCGCGCATCCCCGATCGTCTCGGCGGGCTCCGTCTTGTAGTCTTCACGCGCCCACGCGTCGAAGTCTTCGTTCTTGCAACGGCCGCTGCAGAACGGCCGATAGGGATTCGTTCCCGCGTACTGACTGTCTCCGCCGCAAGTCGGGCAACGGACGACAGGCGTCCCGAGCCGTTCTGCGCTCAAGCGCACAGCGTCAACTCGAAGGTCGTGTCGACGGATGCCGGCCGCAACCGCCCTTCGGCGTCCTGCCGCATCAGCCGGACCAGCACCATCAGACGATGGCCGCTGATTTCCGGTACGAGGTCTTCGGCCGCATCGAGTCGAACTCGCATCAGCTGGTAGACCTTTCCCGGCGGCAGGCTCTGCTGGTACTGGCCGCCGACCGTGACCACCTTGTGCGGCACGCCGGAGTCGCGCAGCAGCCCCAGCAACACCTGAAGGGCTTCGGCAAGAGGCATCAAGGTCGCGACCCACTTCAGCAAATCGGCACGACGTTGCGGCGGTGCCAACTGCTGCCAGGCGTAATAGGCCGGCAGGTCGAACTCGCAAGTGCCGCCCGGAATGCTGATCCGGCTGCGGATACTCATCAGCCATTCGTTGCCGGTCAGCGCCGTGCCGGCCTTGCCGGGCAGATCGTTCAGTTTGCCGAACGCACTGTCGATGCGCGAGACGATCGCATCGAGCGCTTCCTGCGATATCGACGGATTGTCACGGTAGCTGTTCAGCTGCGCCTTGTGCCTTTCCAGATCTTTCAGCAGATCGGACTTGAGATCGGCTCTCGACGCGACATCCATGACCTCGAAGATCGTCGCGAGCGCGAAGTGGTGGTCGACCGGAGCTTCGCGTGCGATCAGCTGACCCAGGCGGTCGAACAGGTGCTCGAGTCGAAGCATCGTGCGGATGCTCTCGTTGAAGGGGTATTCGTAAAGGATCAAGGCTGGTCCGGCGAAAGGTCGGGGCGCATATCCCCGGTTGCAACGGATGCGTTTGGCGCGATTGTTCCATAGCGCCGCGAAGCTTCGATGCGACTCCTCGCGAGTTCCGAGCCTTCCTATCGACCGATCCCGATGCAATCGTCCCACAGGGGACGCACCTGACGACGCAGTTCATCGATACCGATTCCGTCGTTGTACACGACGGCGTCCGCGTAGTCGCGGCGTCGCGCTCGCGTCGCTTGTTGCGCGATCACGGCACGAGCCGCAGCTTCGCTCCATCCGGAGCGAGCGGTGACCCGCTGCAATTGCGTCGTCGCGCGGCAATCGACGACCCATACCCGATCGACAAGCGCGGGCCAACGTCCCGATTCGACCAGCAGCGGCACATCGAAAACGATGACGCGAGCCGCTGCTGCAGTTGCTTGGCGCTCGGTCTCGCGCGCGATCATCGGGTGGAGAATTGCTTCGAGGCGGCGTTTGGCGTCGGGCTCCGCGAAGACGATGGCGCGCATGCGCGAGCGGTCGAGGGCGTTGTGCGCGTCGATGACCACCGCACCGAAGGCTGCCTTGATGGCCTCGATCGCCGGGCCATCGGGGCCGGACAATTGACGCGCAATGAGGTCCGTGTCGACGACCGCGGCACCGAGTCGGGCAAGAAGCGTTGCGACGGTGCTTTTGCCGCTGCCGATGCCCCCGGTCAGACCGATGCGCAACGCCTGGCCGACGGCCATGGTCGAGCTCAGGTCCAGCCGAGCCAGCCCAAGACTCGCGGCTGACCGGCCAGCATCACGACCAGCGCCGCGCCGGCGAGGAAGGGCCCGAAAGGAACATAGCGCCCTTCGCGCAGCGCGGCATTGAACTTCATCGCGATGCCGACTACGGCTCCGATCATCGAAGCGGCCAGGATGATCGGGAGCAACATCTTCACGCCGAGCCAGGCACCGACCGCAGCGAGCAGCTTGAAGTCGCCGAAACCCATTCCTTCCTTCCCCGTCGCCAGCTTGAAGAGCCAGTACACCGACCAGAGCGACAAGTAGCCGACGACGGCGCCCCACAGGGCGTCCGGCAGTTCGATCGTCCATCCGAACGCGCTTGCGACGAGGCCGGCCCACAACAACGGCAGCGTCATGTCATCGGGCAACAGAGTCGTATCCCAGTCGATGGCCGCAAGGGCGATGAGCACAGCAGAAAACGCGCACCATAGCAATGTCGCGGGGTGCGGACCGAAGTGCCAACCGACGAATGCAAACAACGCGCCGGTGGCGATTTCGATCAGCGGATAGCGCGGCGAAATCCGTGTTGCGCACGCGGAGCAGCGTCCGCGCAGACGCAGATAGCTGACCACCGGAAGATTCTCGTGCCAGGCGATGGCATGCTTGCAAGACGGGCAGCGCGAACGCGGATTCGAAAGGGTTAACGCCTCGTCGGGCACGTCGACCTTGACGCCGAGCAATTCGGCGCTTTCCCGCTTCCAGCCGCTTTCGAGCATCGGCGGAAGGCGATGAATCACGACGTTCAGAAAGCTACCGATGCAAAGGCCCAGCAAGGCCAGCGGGAGAGGCGAAAGCAGGATTTCGACGAGTTGAGAATCCATCCCGCAATTGCGTCAGACCACCGCCCCGAGCTTGAAGATCGGCAGGTACATCGAGACCACGATGCCGCCGACCAGCACTCCGAGGATCACGATGATGAACGGCTCCATCAGGCTCGACAGCCCCTTGACGGCCT
>JBDTXV010000312.1:0-3785 GCA_040006015.1 Caldimonas sp. | reverse complement strand
GCAAGTTCCACGGCAAGACGATCGTGATCAAGTACGGCGGCAACGCGATGACCGATCCGGAACTGCAGCAGGACTTCGCCGAAGACGTCGTGCTGCTGAAGCTGGTCGGCATGAACCCGGTCGTCGTCCACGGCGGCGGGCCGCAGATCGAGGAGGCGCTCGCCAAGATCGGCAAGAAGGGCCAGTTCATCCAGGGCATGCGCGTCACCGACGACGAGACCATGGAAGTCGTCGAGTGGGTGCTCGCCGGCCAGGTGCAGCAGGACATCGTCGGGCTGATCAACGTCGCCGGCGGCAAGGCCGTCGGGCTGACCGGCCGCGACGGCGGCCTGATCCGGGCGCGCAAGCTGCGGATGGTGGATCGCGACGATCCGACCAAGGAGCACGACGTCGGCCAGGTCGGCGAGATCGTCTCGATCGATCCGAGCGTCGTGCGCGCGCTGCAGGACGACCAGTTCATTCCGGTGATCTCGCCGCTCGGCTTCGGCTCCGAGAACGAGAACTACAACATCAACGCCGATGTCGTCGCCGGCAAGCTCGCCGAGGTGCTGAAGGCCGAGAAGCTGATGATGCTGACGAACACGCCCGGCGTGCTCGACAAGGCCGGCAAGCTGCTGACCGACCTGAGCGCGCGCGAGATCGACGAGCTGTTCGCCGACGGCACGCTGTCCGGCGGGATGCTGCCGAAGATCGCGTCGGCTCTCGACGCCGCGAAGAACGGCGTCAACACCGTGCACATCATCGACGGCCGGGTACCGCATGCGATGCTGCTCGAGGTGCTGACCGAGCAGGCCTACGGCACGATGATCCGTTCGCATTGACGATGCGAGGTTCGCCGCGCCGGCCGGACGCGCTCATCCCGTGAGCCGTGCCCGGGTCTGGCTTTTCGATCTCGACAACACGCTGCACGACGCGAGTCATGCGGCGTTCGCGCCGATCAGCGCGGCGATGACGAGCTACATCGTCGAGCATGTCGGCGTCGAGGAGCCGGCCGCGACCGCGTTGCGTCAGCAGTACTGGCGGCGCTACGGCGCGACCTTGCTCGGCCTCGTGCGCCACCATGCGATCAACGCGGCGCACTTCCTCGACGAGACGCACCGGCTGCCCGGTCTCGAAGCAAGATTGCGCACGAGCGCCCACGACCGCGCGGCGCTGCGCCGGCTCGTCGGACGCAAGTACATCCTGACCAATGCGCCGCGCCGCTATGCGCTGCGCGTGCTCGACACGCTCGGTCTCGCGGCGAGCTTCGACGGCGTGATCAGCATCGAAGACATGGCGATGTTCGGCCAGCTGCGTCCGAAGCCGGACGCGCGGATGCTGAAGCGCGTCGCGGCCCGGCTGAAGGTCGCGCCGGCGCGCTGCATCCTCGTCGAGGACACGCTGGTGCACCAAAAGGCGGCACGCGGGATCGGGATGACGACGGTCTGGATGCAGCGCTATCTCGGCGGCCGCTTTCGCGGACCGGCGGGGCAGATCGCCGGCTCTTCGCAGCGTCGGAACGCCGCGTCGGAGTCTGCGAAAGTTGGCGTTCACGCCTGCCCGAGCCCCGTTTACGTGTGTGCCAAAATCAAGTCGCTCCAAAAGCTGCCGCGCGCTCGATGACACTTCCCGCCGAATTGCCTGAGTCCGACGTGCCTGCCGACGGCGCAGCGGCCGACGCAGACGGCGCGCAACCGGCAGCGGCGCAGGTTCGCAAGCGGCCGAAGCCGGGCGAACGGCGTGTGCAGATTCTCCACACGCTGGCCGGCATGCTCGAGCAGCCCGGCTCCGACCGCGTGACGACAGCGGCGCTCGCCGCGAAGCTCGCGGTTTCCGAAGCGGCGCTCTATCGTCACTTCGCGAGCAAGGCACAGATGTTCGAAGGGCTGATCGATTTCATCGAGCAGACCGTCTTCACGCTGATCAACCAGATCGGCGAGCGCGAGGTCGATGCGCGCGTTCAGGTCCAGAAGGTGCTCGCGGTCGTGCTCCAGTTCGGCGAGAAGAACCCGGGGATGACGCGCGTGATGGTCGGCGATGCGCTGGTTTTCGAGAACGAGCGCCTGGTCGTGCGCATGAACCAGTTCTTCGACCGGATCGAATCGCATCTGCGCCAGAGCCTGCGCGCCGCCGCCGAAGGCGCCGCGTCGACGACGCCGACCGTCGATGCGAACGCGCAGGCGTCGGTCTTGACCGCGTTCCTGGTCGGGCGCCTGCAGCGCTATGCCCGGTCCGGGTTCCGGCGCAGTCCGACCGAGCATCTCGATGCGGCGATGCGGCTGCTCGCGCGGGCCGAAGGATCGTAGGATCTCGTCCCTTCCGTTTCGCTCCGATTCCGTTCGTGTCGACGATCACCGTCGGCGGCCAGGCGCTCATGTTGCTGCCCGAGAAGGCCGCCTTCCTGCCCGAGAGCCGCACGCTGCTGGTCGCCGATGTGCACATCGGCAAGGCGGTCAGCTTTCGGCGCCTCGGCGTGCCGGTGCCGCGCGGCACGACGAGCGAAACGCTGGCCGCGCTCACTGGCCTCGTCGCCCGTGTCGATGCCAGGCATGTCGTCTTCCTCGGCGATTTCCTGCACTCGTCCGCTGCGCATGCGCCGGCGACCCTGGCCGCGATCGCGCGCTGGCGCGAGGCGCATGCCGCGGTCAACCTGACCCTGGTGCGCGGCAATCACGACGACCGCGCCGGCGATCCGCCGCCGCATCTGTGGATCGAGCCGGTCGACGAGCCGCTCGAGCTCGGCGGCTTCGCGCTCTGTCATCACCCGCGTCCGCATCCCGGCGCGTACGTGCTCGGCGGCCACCTGCATCCGTGCGTCACGCTGGCCGGGCGCGCGCACGACCGGCTGCGTCTGCCGTGCTTCTGGTTCCGCGGTGCGGTCGGCGTGCTGCCGGCATTCGGCGCTTTCACCGGCATGCACACGATCCGGCCGGCGCCCGGCGACCGCGTGTTCGCGATCGCCGACCTGCAGGTCTCGGAAGTGCGGCGGCATGGCGGTTGAACCGGAGGCCCGCCGCTAAACTGCCGCATCTTTCGCCAGGCCGCGTCGATTCCTCCATGTCCGTCCCCACCGAAGCGCTGCCGCGCCTGATCGCCCGCGCTGAAGCCTTGCTGACCCGCCTCGAGGACGTGCTGCCGCATGGGCTCGCGGCGCCGGACTGGAGCGCGTCGATCGCGTTTCGCTACCGCAAGCGCGGCGGCTCGGGCCGCATCGAGCCGGTGCGTCATGTCGCGCCGATCCGCCTCGACGCGCTGGTCGAGGTCGATGCGCAGAAGGAGCGGCTGGTGCGCAACACCGAGCAGTTCGTCGCCGGCTTCGGTGCGAACAACGTGCTGCTGACCGGCGCGCGCGGCACCGGCAAGAGCTCGCTGATCAAGGCCTGCCTGAACCAGTTCGCGCCGCGCGGGCTGCGCCTGATCGAGGTCGACAAGACCGATCTGGTCGACCTGCCGGACATCGTCGACCTGGTCGCCGAGCGGCCCGAGCGCTTCATCGTGTTCTGCGACGACCTCAGCTTCGACGAAGGCGAGCCCGGCTACAAGGCGCTGAAGTCGATCCTCGACGGCTCGGTCGCGCAGGCGTCCGAGAACGTGCTGATCTACGCGACCAGCAACCGGCGCCATCTTTTGCCGGAATACATGCGCGAGAACCTGAGCTACAAGCACACGGACGACGGCGAGGTCCATCCCGGTGAAGGCGTAGAGGAGAAGATTTCGCTCAGCGAGCGCTTCGGCCTCTGGGTCAGCTTCTATCCGTTCAGCCAGGACGAATATCTGGCGATCGTCGCGCAGTGGCTGCACGGCTT
>JBDTXV010000311.1:0-3795 GCA_040006015.1 Caldimonas sp. | reverse complement strand
TCGGCGCGCGGAACGGTCGCGAACGTCGAGGTCTGGCCGAGCCCGGCGGCGGCGGCCGCTTCGGTCTGCTCCGCGCTGCCGCCTTCGACGCCGATCGCGAGCATGCGGCGCTCGCGCAGCATCGCGGCGAGCGCGGCGAAATCGATGGCCTGCGGATCGTCCCTGACCTGCGCCAGATCGAGCACGACCGGATCGTGGTCGAACAGCGGCGTCGCGCCGAACTGCTCTTCGAGCGCGCGCGCGAGCAGTTCGAGGTCGGTGGTCTTCAGAACCAGCGCGGTCAGCGCCAGCGTCGCATTCCTGAGTTCGAAGGGGATGACAGGGCTGTTGCTGCGAGGAACGGCGGACATCGAAACGGAGCGACGCGGAAAGGCACGGAGTGTACCGTCGGCCGAGCCGCTGCGCGCGGGCTGCGCAGCGGCTAAAGTGGCGGCGGGCTTGCCGGCTCGCGCCCGGCACAGGGCCTTCTCGCCGCCCCGACCGCCCGTCCCCCATCGTGCCCGCCCTGCCCGTCTTTGCCGTCTGCGCGTTCGCGAGCGGATTCGCGCTGCGCATCATCGATCCGCTGGTCGTTCCGATCGCCGAGCATTTCGCGGTGCCCCCGGCGGCCGCGGCGTTGCTGACGACCGCGTATGCGTTGCCGTACGCGATCGCGCAGCCGTTTCTCGGCCCGATCGGCGACCGCTTCGGCAAGGCGCGCTGCATCCAGGTCTGCATTGCCGGACTCGCGCTCGCGCTCGTCGCCGGCACGTTCGCGCCGACTTTGCAGCTGCTGATGGCGACGCGCGTTGCCGCCGGCATCTTCGCCGGTGGACTGATCCCGCTGGTCCTCGCCGGCATCGGCGACGCCTACGAGATGCGCGAGCGCCAGGTGATGATCGGGCGGATGCTGGTCGCGATCATCACCGGGCAGATGCTCGGCTCGACGGTCGCCGGTCTTGCGAACGGCGCGTTCGGCTGGCGCAGCGGCCTGCTGATCGCCGCGGTGACTGCGGTACTGGCCGCGGCGCTGGCCTGGTTCGCGATCCCGCGGGCGCGTCGCGCCGACGGCGCGCCCGCAGTGCATCGCTCGTTCGCGGCGCTCTACGGACACGTCTTCGACAATCCGAAGGCGGTCTGGCTGTATGCCGCGGTCGTTCTCGAGGGCGTGCTGATATTCGGCCTCTTTCCGTTCGTCGGCCAGCTCTTGATCGAGCGCGCCGGCAGCACCGTCGCGGCCGCGTCGCGCGAGGCCGGCCTCGTGCTCGGTGCGTTCGGGATCGGCGGGCTCGCGTATGCGTTCTCGGTCCGGCGCGTGATCGAGCTGCTCGGCGTCCGGCGCATGTGCACGATCGGCGCGATCGCGGTCGGCGCGAGCTACGCGGCGCTCGTCGTCTTTCAGGTCTGGTGGCTCGACGCGCTGGCGATGATGGTCGCCGGCGTCAGCTACTACATGCTGCACAACTCGCTGCAGACCGAGGCGACCGAGATCGCGCCGTCGGCGCGCGGCTCGGCGGTCGCGCTGTTCGCGTGCGGGCTGTTCGCGGGCCAAGGGCTCGGACCGCTCGTATTCGGCGCGCTGGTCCACGCCCTCGGCTTCCCGACCGCACTGCTGGGCTCGGCGGTGGGGCTGGTGCTGCTCGGCCGTCTCGTCGTGCGCAAGATCATCGAATGAAGCGCACGCTTCAGATCGCAGCGGTCTGCACCGCGATCAGCAGCGAATAGGCCGTGACGCCGAGAATCACGGTCGCGATCGCGATGCAGATCCTGATCCATTCTCCGGTCTTCATGGCCCGACTCCCTTCGCGATCGGCCGTGATGCGCCGGCGTGTATCGCATTCGTCAATCTAGACGTTCAACGCGGTTGCGGCGAGTGAGCTGTTCGCGCCGGGCGAGTGACATATTCACAAACGGCACGGCGGTCCGATAATTGGTTGCATGCCGACGACGCCTCCGTCAGAAGCCGACCAGCTCCCGGCAGCGCTGCTGGACGCGATCGCGCAACACGGCGGCGTCCGCCACTTCCCGGCGCATGCGATCCTGATCAACGAAGGCGACAGCACCGATTCGCTCTACATCGTGCTCGGCGGTCATCTGCGCGCCTATGCGAGCGCCGCGAACGGGCGCGAGGTGATCCTCGCCGAGCACGGGCCCGGCGAATACTTCGGCGAGCTTTCGCTCGACGGCGCGAAGCGCTCGGTCTCGGTCAAGGCGCTCGAGGCGTGCACCTGCTGCGTCGTGCAGAACGAGGAGCTGCGCCACTTCGTCACCGAGCATCCCGATTTCGCGCTGCATCTGACCGGCAAGCTGATTAGGATGGTGCGGCGCCTGACCGAACAGGTGAAGAGCCTCGCGCTGCAGGACGTCTACGGCCGCATCGCGCGGACGCTGATGGAGCTCTCGGACCCGGTCGGCGACGAGCGCGTCGTGCGCCTGAAGCTGACGCAGCAGGACATCGCCGCGCGCGTCGGCTCGTCGCGCGAGATGGTCAACCGCGTGATGAAGGAGCTGACCGCGGGCAACTACGTGTCGGTGCGCGACGGCCGCCACGTGATCCACCGCAAGCTGCCGGCCGCCTGGTAGCGGCGCGCCGGCAAGCCTAGGGAGCGGGCGCGTCATGACGCATGGCGCTGCGTCGCCTGCAGCGGCGCGGTGCCGGCTTCCCGGTGCAGCTCGGTCACGCTCGCGTTTCCGGGCTGCAGCCGCGCACGGAAGCCGAGCTTCTTCGCCAGCCCGATCATCGCGACGTTGCTCGTCAGCGTGATCCCGCCGACGCGCGTGATGCCATCGTCGCGCGCTGCGCGCAGCAGGCTGCGCAGCAGCGTCTCGCCGAGTCCCCGGCGCTGCCAGCGATCGCCGATCACGATCGCGAAGTCGCAACTCGCCGGGTCGTCGTCGTCGCGCACGTAGCGTGCGACGCCGATCTCCTCGGTCGCGCCGTCGACCCTCGCGACCGCCACCAGCGCCATCTCGCGGCGATAGTCGATGTCGGTCAGGCGCTTCAGCTCGCCCGGCAGCAGATTGCGCGCCGACAGCAAACGCTGGTAGCGCGTCTGCATCGACAGCCCGGAGACGAACGCGCGCTCGAGGCGCCAATCGGCGGCGCGGATCGGCCGGATCGTCACCGGCGTGCCGTCGCGCAGCCGCGTTTCCTCGACGAGCTGCACCGGATAGGGCAGCGGCGGCCGAACCGGGTTCGGTGCCGCCGCGAAGTCGATCGTGGGCATGGTCTTCTCCCTCGGATCGAACGCTCGAGCCCCGTTATCGAATGCGCGAGAGATCGATCGATGCACGACGCGTCGATGCCGCGTCGCGCGGCCGGATCGTCAGGCCCAGGCCGGCGCGCCGGCCAGCCGTCCGATCGCGTCGCGCAACTTGCGCAACATGACATGACCGGCATCGCGCCGCCGCGCCGGCTCCGCGATCGTGATCAGCGCCGGCTCGAACGCCTGCACGATCGCCGGCGTGTCGCGTCCGAGCACTAACGATTCGCCCGGCTGCAGCACGACGTCGCGCAGGTCGCCGTCCTGCGTGATCCAGACGCTGCCGCGCCGGCTCGCGATGCGCACGCCTTCGGCGCGCGGCAGTCTGATCAACTGGTCCTTCGCGAGGACCACGCCCGATGCGGAGAACTCGATCTTCATGACGTTTCCTTTCCCATGCGCCCGGTGCATCCGAGATCAGCGATCGTCGATGCTGCATCCGGCCATTGAGCCAAGTATCGTGACGCGGCGACGCGCATTCAAACGGTGAATTCGAATCTCCTGGATGCGCCGCACGCATGCGAAAAGGCGCCGCGCCGGCTCGACATATCCT
>JBDTXV010000310.1:0-3802 GCA_040006015.1 Caldimonas sp. | reverse complement strand
AACCGCAGACGACCGTCGTCTGCGCGAGCAGCGCCGGCGAACTGTTCTCGCACCAGTCGGAGCGAAACATCACCTCCGGCCGGACCGGGTCGCAATCGAACGCCGCGCCGCGCGCGTCGTGCAGCAGCACCGCGTAGACGCGGCCGGCTCCGGCCGCATGCGCGGCGCGCGCCGCGAGGAGCGCGGCCCCGCTCATCCCCTCGACGCCGCCGACCACCGCGACATCGCCGAAGCTGCCCTTGTGCGTCGCGTGCCGGCGTGCGCCCCGCGGCGTGATCGCGCTGCCGATCAGCCACGCGTCGGGCGCCTGATCGGCGCCGGTGTCGACCTCGAGCCGGTCGAGCCAGACGCTGCCGGCATGATCGCGACCGGCCGCGGTGAAAAGACCGGGTTTCAGCGTCAACAGCGCGAGCGTGTGTTGCGCGACGACGCAGTCGGCACCGAACGGCTGTCCGGTGTCGACATCGAGCCCCGACGGCACGTCGATCGCGAGCACCGGGCAGGCGAGCGCGTTGAGCCGGCGCACCGCAGCGGCGAGCGCGCCCTCCGGAGCGCGCGAACCGCCGATGCCGAGCAGTGCATCGATCGCAAGGTCGAGCCGGTCGAGGCCGTCGGCGGGCGAATCGATCGCGACACCGGCTTCTCTTGCGCGCGCGAGAGCGGCCTTTGCGTCGGCAGGCAAGCGTGTCGGGTCGCCGACCAGCTCGACGCTTGCATCCTTGCCGTGCGCGCGCAGAACGATCGCCGCTTCGAGGCCGTCGCCGCCGTTGTT
This sequence comes from Caldimonas sp., assembly GCA_040006015.1. GTDB lineage: Bacteria > Pseudomonadota > Gammaproteobacteria > Burkholderiales > Burkholderiaceae_C > Schlegelella_A. The sequence continues at coordinate 3,030 of JBDTXV010000310.1, read as the reverse complement.
GCCGGGTCCGGCCGCGATCCGGATGCGCCGTGCATGCGGGGCCAGCGCCAGCGCGAGCCGCGCGACCGCATTGCCGGCACGCTGCATCAGCGTGTGCTCGGGCAGCGCGCCGGTCGCCCGGGTTTCGATCGCGCGCGTCCCGGCGCGGCCGAAGAGCGCGACCGCACCGGTCGTCGTGAGAATCCGATTCATCGCTGGGAGCCTGGCTCGTGATGCGATCGAGTTGCTTGGCCGGAGGCGGTCGCCGATTGTGGTCCCAACGCCGCCGGGCCTCGAACGCTTCGATCAAGAGTGGCCTTCGGGTCCAGTGGCGCGACTCGCGGCACAGCCGGCCTGCAGCGCACCGCGCGCCGCGTCAGCGGCGCAGCCGTCCGATGCCGAGGCCTTCGATGTCGATCGACGGCGTGCGCGCCGCGATCGCATCGGCGAGCAGCCGGGCCGAGCCGCACGCGAGCGCCCAGCCGCTCGAGCCGTGGCCCAGGTTCAGCCAGACGCCGTCGATGCCGCTCGCGCCGAGCACCGGCGGCCCGTCGGGCAGCATCGGTCGCGCGCCCTTCCAGTGCTGCGCGTGCTGCAGTTGCGCCGCGCCGGGGAACCAGTCGGTGAGCACCTTGTAGAGCGTCGCGATCGCGTCGGGATGATGACGCAGCGGCGAGCCGCCGAGCTCGGCGCTGCCGGCGACGCGGATGCGCGTGCCGAGGCGGCTGATCGCGACCTTGAAGTGCTCGTCCATCAGCGCCGAGCGCGGCCCCGGATCCGGATGATGATCGCCGCGGCGCAGCGGCGCGGTCACCGAATAGCCGTAGACCGCGCGCAGCGGCAGCTTCAGGCCGAGCGGCCGCAGCAGCATCGGCGAGCCGAGCGCGGCGCAGACGACGACCGCGTCGTAGTCCTCGGCGACGGGTTCGGGCGCGACCGGCTCGGTGTCGGGCCACGCATCGCTGACATGCCGGCCATGGCTCGTCGGCGACACCGACGGCTTCTGCCGTGGCGTGCGCAGGTGGACCAGGGTCGGGCGCGGTCCGCCGCGCAGTTTCTGCACCGTCGTCTCGAACACGAAGCGCGCGCCGAGCTCCTCGGCCTTCTTGCGCAGCAGCAGCGCGAACTGGCGGCAGTTGCCGACCTCGTCGTCGGGCAGGTGGATGCCTGCATGCAGCGGCGTGCCGCTCGCGAGCTCCGGTTCGATCGCCCGGCATTGCTCCGCATCGAGCGCTTCGAAACGCGTGCCGAGCTCGGTCAACGTCGCGAGCCCCGTTTGCGCCAGCGCGAGATCCTTGGCCGTGCGCAGCAGCACGAGGCAGCCCTGGCGCCGCTCGTATTCGAGGCGCAGGTGGCGGGTGATCTCGTGGAGGCGGTCGCGGCTGAACCAGGCGAGGCGCTGCATTCGCAGGCGATTCGCCCGATAGGTCTCGGCGCGGCACGCGCGCCACCACTTCCAGGCCCAGCCGAGATCGAAGTTCGCATGCAGCCGCACCGGCGCATCGCGGCTCATCAGATGGCGCAGCACCTTGCCCGGCATGCCCGGCGCAGCCCACGGCGTGACGTAGCCCGGCGCGACCAGGCCGGCGTTCGCGAAGCTCGTTTCAGCGGCAACGGTGTCGCGGCGCTCGAAGACGGTCACCTCGTGCCCGTCGACGCTGAGCTCGTAGGCGGTGGTGACTCCGACGATGCCGGCGCCGATGACCGCGACGCGCATGCTCAGGCGACTGCCTTCGCGAGCACGGTTTCGATCGCGAGCGCCGCGCCGAGCAGCGTGTCGTCGCGCAGCGCGGTGCTCCACGCCATCAGGCCGACCGGCAGCTCGCCTGCAGCCTGGCACGGCATCGACAGCGCGCAGCCGTCGAGCAGGTTGACGACCGACGGGTTGCGCAGCAGCAGAGCGTTGGTCGCGAAGAACGCGGAGTCGTCGGCGACGAGCGGCGCGAGCGCCGGCGCTACGCACGGCACGGTCGGGCTCAGCAGCGCATCGAAGCCGGCGACGGCGCGCTCCATCCGCGCGATCCAGTCGCGCCGCGCATGCAGCAGGTCGATGTAGTCGGCCGCGCTCATCGAAGCGCCGCGGCGGATCCGCAACGCGACGCGCGGGTCGTAGCGTGCTTCGTCGGTCGCGAGCCGCGCGCGGTGGAAGGCCCAGCTTTCGGCCGGCGAGAAGCCGCCGGTCGAATTGATCGAGGCGACTTCGCCGAGCTCCGGCAACGCGATCTCCGCCACGCGCGCGCCGGCGCGGCGCAGCGCGCCGAGCGCGCGCTCGAACGCGTTTGCGACCGCCGGCTCGAGCGCATCGAGCATCAAGGTCGTCGGCACCGCGAAGCGCAACGCGTCGAGAGGGCGCTGCACCGGCACGACCTCGCGCGCCGCGAGGACGCGATGCAGCAGCACCGCGTCGCGCACCGAGCGCGTGATCGCGCCGACGGTGTCGAGCGTCGTCGACAGCGGCACCGCGCCTTCGGTCGACGTCAGCCGCGCGGTGCTCTTGTAGCCGACCAGGCCCTGCAGCGCGGCCGGAATGCGGAGCGAGCCCCCGGTGTCGGAGCCGAGCGCGGCCCATGCAGCGCCGCTCGCGACCGAGGTCGCGCCGCCCGAGGTCGAACCGCCGGGAATGCGCACGATGCCGTCGAGCGCGGCAGTCGCCGCATTTGCCGGCGTGCCGTGATGCGGATTGATGCCGACCGCCGAGAACGCGAACTCGCTCATGTTCGTGCGGCCGATCAGCGCGGCGCCGGCCGAGCGCAGCCGCGCGACCGCGGGCGCATCGGCCTTGGCCGGCGGGTTGGCGGCGAGCACCGTCGAGCCGGCGGTCGTGACTTCGCCTTCGACGTCGAACAGGTCCTTGATCGAGACCGCGAGTCCGGCCAGCGCCGGCAGCGCCGCACCGCTCTCGCGCTGCCGGTCGACCTGGCGCGCGGTGGCGGCGGCAAGGTCGAACGTGGTGGCGAGGAAGGCCCGGTCGCTGGCCCGGCCGCGCGCCGCCGCGATCGAGCGTTCGAGCAGCTCGGCGGCGCCGCAGCGCCCGGCCTTCACATCGTCACT
>JBDTXV010000309.1:0-3815 GCA_040006015.1 Caldimonas sp. | reverse complement strand
GAAGCTGCTGCGCTTCGCGCCGAACAAGTCGCGCAAACCGCGTTGAAGCGCCTCGGCCGAACGTTGCTGGTGGCCACGACCACGACCACGGTGGAATTCGCGCCGAGCCTGCGCCGCCACGTCGATTTCGCGCCGCAGTCGGTCGCACCCGGCACGCTGCGCTCGGTGCTTGAAGCGACTCTCGAAGCGGCGCCGCGACTCGCCGCGTATGTCTTCGACGACCAACGCGCGATCCGCAAACACGTCGCGGTGTTCGTCAACGAGCAGATGGTCCACGACCGTGTCGACCTGAATCGACCGCTGCACGCCGGCGATCGTGTTCTCGTGATCCAGGCCCTGACCGCCGGCCAGCAGGGCCTCCCGATGTCGCATGTCGTTCTGGTCGGCACCCGCAATCTTCGTCGTGCGCGGCGCCGGCGCCGCATGGCAACTCGGCGCGCCGCATTTCGCCGGCGAGCCGGTGACGCAGGTGCTCGTCGACCGGCGCGACAACGCCGCGGACGGAGGCCACAGCACAGGCGGTCAAGGACGCGCCGAAGAAATAGACGTTCTCCCGAAAGAGCCGCGCCACGCAAGTGGCGCCGCGGTTTTTCATGGCGTTCGCATCCGCACCGGACCCTGAACCTCGTCGACCTCAAGTACCGCGCGGTCCGCCGCGACACGATTTTTCGCGCGTTCAACTTGACACAAAGCAGCCGCAAAAGCGGAGCGAATCGCTTCGATACTTGCGGCCCGCAAACGCCCCGTGCGTCGTGTCCCCGTTGTTCCAGAGGATCCAAATTGTCATCGCCCTCCAGCCCTCGCGCCCGTCGCACCACCGCTTCCCTCCCCTCCCTTTCACGATCCCTCCTCGCCGCGCTCGTCACGTGTGTTGCGGCCGTATCGACCGCCCCGGCGATCGCCACCCAATCCGACCACGGCTGGCGACTGCATGTCGTGCGCACCGGAGAGCAACTCGGCACTTATCAGGATTTCACGACCTGCATCCAGGCAACCGCGACGCGAAGCAACGGTGAACTCGCGTGCAAGCCCGCGACCGATACGTCGACCGCTGCGCCGACCACGACAGAGGTCACGCCGGAGGCGCCGTCGCCGGCGATTCTGCAACCTGCGACGACTGCCGCGCCGGTGATGAGCGCGGGTCTGCAGATCGACGCTTCGGCGCTCCCGTTGCCCGACGTCGGCCTTGCATTCGACCGGGTCCAGGCGACCAGCGAGACCGCGCCTGCATCGGACATCGGGGCGTTCCGGACGACCTGCGATTTCTCGCACATGGCTTTCGACGACCCGATCGTCTATCCGGGACAGGCCGGCGCCGCGCACCTGCATACGTTCTTCGGCAACACCGGGACCAACGCGAACAGCACCGCCGAGTCGCTGCGCAGCACCGGCAACTCGACTTGCCGGGGCGGGACGATCAATCGCACGGCGTATTGGGTTCCGGCAATGATCGACATGACGACCAGGAAGCCGATCCGGCCGGACGTCGGCAATTTCTACTACAAGCAGGGCTACAGCCTGACTCCGTCCAGCGTCATCCAGCCGCTGCCGGCGGGACTGCGCATGATCGCCGGCGATCCGCGCAACGCGGCGCCCGGCGGCACCGACTACCGCTTCAAATGCATCGGTGGCCCCAACGCGTCGAACGACCAGTACGGCGAGACGATTCCGAACTGCGATGCCGGAGCCCAAGTGGTGCAGGAGATCTTCTTCCCGCAGTGCTGGGACGGAAAGAATCTCGATTCGCCGGACCACAAGAGCCACATGAGCTATCCGGTCCTTTCGGGCTCGGGCCGGGCATGCCCCTCGACCCACCCGGTCGCGATCCCCGAAGTCAGTTTCAACATCGCCTACACGGTGCCGACTCCGGGCGCCGCGAAGTCGTGGCGCCTTTCCTCCGACATGTACGACAGCCAGTTGCCGGCCGGCTATTCATCCCACGGCGACTGGTTCAACGGCTGGAAGTCGGACATCTCGGACACCTGGGCGAAGAACTGCGTCGAGTCGACGAAGGATTGCCACTCGCATCTGATCGGCGACGGACGAATGATGTATTGAGCCCGTTCTGCATTTCCTGCGCGGCCGCGGTCAGCACCCGGCCGTGCATTTCCCGGCCGCGTCGAATTCCATCGTCTTGCCCGAAAGCGGGACGTGCACCGGAACCTTGACCGCCGTGATGAACGCCTCGGTCATGCTTCCGGGCCGGGCCTTGCCGTCGACCGTTCCGACTTCGTTGGCGTGCGATGCGATCACCTCGGCCGGCTTCACGAGGTCGTTGATCACGTAGGCCGCCTCGGCCGGTCCGGTCGTGAGACCGTCGCCGATGTTCATCACCGCGAGCTTCGCCTTGTCCTTGTAATAGTCGCGCACGACCCGCTCCTGGTCCGCGACGATGCCGGTGTCGCCGGACGGGTAGGCGACGAGGCCGTTGCTGAAGCGCAGCACGTAGCCGGTCGGCAAGCCGACGTCGCCGGCAATGCCGGCGTCCTTCATCGCCTTGCCGAGGTCGCCGCCGATGTAGTCGGGAGGCCCCGCCTAATTGCCGCTGTCCGCGTGGTCGTGCGTGAGCCCCGAAAAGAAGCGCTTCATGATCGGCCCGAGACGCCGCAGTTCGTCGCGGTGCGTCGCCGCGAGCTTGGCCAGCACATGCCGACCGCGCGACGAAAGGCGCAACTCGACCTTGCGGCGGTCGACGGTCGAGGGCTCACGCACGACGAGGCCTTCTTTGACGAGGCGGTCCACCAAGCCGACGGCGCTGTTGTGACGGATCAGGAGTTGCTGCGCCAGATCGTTGATCGAGACCGGCTGACCGTCCGGCCACCCCCGCAATATCAACATCGCCTGGTAGTGCTGCGTGCTCAGCCCTTCTTGAGCGGCCGCGGCTTCGCTGAAACGCAGGAAGGTGCGCAAGGTATTGCGGAACGACGCGAGCTGCGCGTAGTCGCGCGTGGCCAGCTTGAGCCGCCTCTGAGCGCTTTTCAACAACAAGCGGTCGTCCTCTCGGGCAGGTCCAACGACGGCGCGTAAGGGATACGGGTTACTCCGATACGCGCGGGGTCGACTCCTTCTTAGACTCAACAATATCGTGGCACGATATATTGGCCACAGTCTATCGCTCATGAGGATGCCCATGCAAGACCGCAATTCACGCTCATTCGCCGACAGGCGCCGTCAGTTCATCCGCACCGGCCTCGGCGTGGCCGGCGGCCTGGCGCTGCCCGCAGGGTTCGCTTCGAAGGCTATGGCCGCCGACCAGCCGCCGATCGGCACCTGGCCGGCCGGCGCGTCGGGCAATTCGGTGTTCATCGGCATCAGCGTGCCGCGCACCGGCACCTACGCCGTGCAAGGCGAGGACGAGCTCAAGGGCTACCAGCTGGCGATCGAGCACATCAATGCGGGCCATCCGCTGATCAAGCAGATCTCGCCCAAGACCACCAAGGGCGTGCTCGGCAAGGAGCTGAAGTACGGCGTCGCCGACTCGGCCGCCAAGCCCAACGACGCGGTGCAGGCGCAGCAGCGCTTCATCACCGAGAACAAGGCGATCATGATCACCGGCGGGACGTCGAGCGCGGTGGCGGTGGCGCTGAACAAGCTGGCGCAGCGCGAGAAGGTGCTGTTCGTGTGCGGCATCTCCGGCTCGAACGACACCACCGGCAAGGACTGCGTGCGCTACGGGGTGCGCCAGAACTTCTATGGCGAGACGGCGGCCAACGCGATCGGCCCGGCGCTGCTGAAGGCCTACGGCAAGAACAAGAAGGCCGCGTTCATGACGCCCGACTACACCTACGGCCACACCGTCACCAAGTCGGTCAACG
>JBDTXV010000308.1:0-3818 GCA_040006015.1 Caldimonas sp. | reverse complement strand
CGGCTGACCGCCGCGGTGCCGGGTCCCGCCCCGGCGGGCGGGTAACTTTCTTCTGCTGGCTCAGAAGAAAGTCACCAAAGAAGAGAGCCAGAACACCTGTGCAGAGCTCTTGCTTGGTAAGAGCTCACCACTTACGCGCTCTTGCTGCCCTCCCACCTCTCCCTCGACCTGGGCCGCGCCGCTTTGCGGCTTGGCTCGTCGTCTTTGACCTCGATTAAAACCTTCACGCCGAGTCGAAGCGTTGAACGTTGTGCCGTCACCTCTGCGCGAGAGCAGCGGTGAACAGCCGAGCCAAGCCCAATGAATCAAGCCCCACGCCTATGAAGCCGCGCAGCGGCGAATGGTCGGAGCGGCACACGATGGATGACCCCGGAGGTCGTAAGTCGGGAGCTCTTATCCCCTTGGATGCTTCGCACAAATCGTGTTCAGGCCCTTTGCTTTGGTGACTTTCATTTGGGCCCGCAAATGAAAGTTACCCGCCCGCCGGGGCGGAACCCGGCACCTCGGCGGTCAGCCGTCGCAGTTGACCTCGCCACCGCGCAACAGCTACATTACTGACCGCTCAGTCAGTACTATGATGCCCGCCGCCTCCCTCCGCTCGCGCAGCGAACCGATCGCGTCCCCCGGCCGTCAGCGCCGCAAGGAGGCGCGACCGCAGGAGTTGCTCGACGCAGCGCTCGATCTCTTCGTCGAGAAGGGTTTCGCGGCGACGCGTTCCGAGGAGGTCGCGATGCGCGCCGGCGTTGCGAAAGGGACGCTCTATCTCTACTACCCGAGCAAGGAAGACCTGCTGAAGGCGGTCGTCCGGCACAACGTCGTCAACCGCATCGTCGAGGGCGCCGACCTGATCCGCCAGTACGACGGCGACACGTCCGGGTTGCTCGCGAAGGTGCTGCGCCTCTGGTGGGAGCGCGTCGGCGAGACGCCGGCATCGGGCATCCTGAAGCTGATGATGTCGGAGGCGCGCAACTTCCCCGAAATCGCGCAGTTCTATGTCGACGAGGTCATCAAGCCGTCGCACGCGATGCTCGCGCAGCTGCTGCAGCGCGGCATCGACCGCGGCGAATTCCGCCAGGTCGTCGTCGACGACGCGGTCCATGCACTGGTCACGCCGCTGCTCTTTCTCGTGATGAACAAGCACTCGCTCGGCGCCTGCTCGGTCGGCAGCATGCTCGATCCGAAGCCGGTGATCGAGGCCCAGATCGACCTGGTGCTGCACGGCCTGCAAAAGCCGAAGGCGGCCGCCGGGTCCGCCGTTCGCAAGCCGGGACACGGGCGATGAAACGCACGTTGAAATGGCTGCTGCCGCTGCTCGCGGTCGCGCTGATCGCAGCGCTCATCGGTCGCTCGATCGTTGCGCGCAAGGCCGAACAGGCGCGCGCGACGGTCACCCGGCCGGCCTCGGGTCTCGACCTCGCGGCGTCAGACCTGATCGACGTGCGCGCGATCGACCTGCCGCGCACGCTCGAAATCTCGGGCGGCCTGAAGGCTGTCCACAGCGCGGTCATCAGGGCCAAGGTCGCGGCCGAAGTCAAGGAGCTGACAGTGCGCGAAGGCGATGCGGTCAAGGCCGGCCAGGTCCTCGGCCGGCTCGACAGCGCCGAGGTCGACCTGAAGCTGCGCCAGGCCGAGCAGACCGCCTCGTCGACACGCTCGCAGCTCGAGATCGCGCGGCGCGCGCTCGAGAACAACCGCGCGTTGGTCGCGCAGGGCTTCATCTCGCCGACCGCGCTCGAAACGTCGATCTCGACCGAGGCCGGCGCGCGCTTCACGCTCGGCTCGGCGCAGGCCGCGGTCGAGCTCGCGCGCAAGGCCCGCGCCGATTCGGTGTTGACCGCACCGATCGCCGGCCTCGTCGCGCAGCGCCTGGTCCAGCCCGGCGAGCGCGTCGCGATCGATGCGAAGCTGATCGAGATAGTCGACCTGTCGCAGCTCGAGCTCGAAGCGGCGATCGCGCCGGAAGACGTCGCCGCGCTCGAGATCGGCCGCGCCGCGACCTTGCAGGTCGACGGCATCGCCAGGCCGGTCGGCGCGCACGTCGCGCGCATCAACCCGAGCGCGCAGTCCGGGACGCGATCGATCATGGCCTACCTCGCGATCGACAGCCAGCCGGGGTTGCGCCAGGGCCTGTTCGCGAAAGGCACGATCGAGCTCGGCCGCAAGCAGGCGCTCGCGCTGCCGCTTTCGGCGGTGCGGATCGACCAGGCCCAGCCGTACGTGATGCAGGTGCAGAACGACAAGGCGGTCGCGACGCCGGTGCGCGTCGGCGAGCGCGGCATCGTCGGCGGCGAGCCGTGGGTCGAGATCGCTTCGGGCCTCGCCGCAGGCGCGCGCGTGCTCGCCGCGACCGCCGGCCAGATCCGCGACGGCACGCCGGTCCGCGTCGCCGCACCGGCCGTTGCGGCGTCGATGCCGCGACCGTAGGAACGCCGCGATGTGGTTCACGCGCATCTCGATCGGCAACCCGGTGCTGACGACGATGCTGATGCTCGCCTTCGTCGTGCTCGGCCTCTTCAGCTACCAGCGGCTCGCGGTCGACCAGTTTCCGAACATCGATTTTCCGACCGTCGTGATCGTGATGGACTATCCCGGCGCATCGCCCGAGATCGTCGAGAGCGAGGTCACGAAGAAGGTCGAGGAAGCGGTCAACACGGTCGCCGGGATCAGCACGCTCTACTCGCGTTCGTACGAAGGCACCTCGGTCGTCATCGTCGAATTCAATCTCGATGTCGACGGCCGCAAGGCCGCCGAGGACGTGCGCGAGAAGGTCGCGCTGATCCGCCCGAACCTGCGCGACGAGGTCAAGGAGCCGCGCATCTCGCGCTTCGATCCGCAGAGCGTGCCGATCTTCAACGTCGCGGTGCTGTCTGACGGCAGCGGCGCCGCCGCGAAGAGCCCGCAGGAGCTGACGACGTGGGCGACGCAGGTGCTGCAGAAGCGCCTCGAGAACGTGCGCGGCGTCGGCGCGGTCAGCGTGATCGGCGGGATCTCGCGCCAGATCAACCTCTACGTGAAGCCGGCCGCGCTGGAGGCGCTCGGCATCGGCGTCGACCAGGTCGTCGCCGCGGTGCGCAGCGAGAACCAGGAGATGCCGCTCGGCGCGATCCGCTCGCGCGAGCAGGAAAGAGTCGTGCAGATCAACGCGCGGCTGAAGCGGCCCGAGGACTTCCGCGACATCGTCGTCGCGCGCCGCGGCGGCCAGCCGGTCAAGCTGTGGCAGGTCGCCGACGTCGTCGACGGGCCGCAGGAGGTCGAGAGCCTTGCGCTCTACAACGGCCAGCGCACGGTGCTGCTGTCGGTGCAGAAGTCGCAGGGCGAGAACACGATCGAGGTCGTCGACGGCCTGAACAAGGCGCTCGCCGATGCGCGCCCGCTGCTGCCGCCCGGCGTCAAGGTCGAGGTCAACCGCGACAACTCACGCTCGATCCGGGTCTCGGTCGCGAACGTCAAGAAGACGCTGTTCGAAGGGGCGGCGCTGACGGTGCTGATCGTGTTCCTGTTCCTCAACTCGTGGCGCTCGACCGTGATCACCGGCCTGACCTTGCCGATCGCGCTGATCGGCACGTTCCTTTTCATGTACGCGTTCGGCTTCACGATCAACACGATCACGATGATGGCGCTGTCGCTCTGCGTCGGCCTGCTGATCGACGATGCGATCGTCGTGCGCGAGAACATCGTGCGCCACGTGCAGATGGGCAAGTCGGCGCACGACGCGGCGCTCGCCGGCACCGAGGAGATCGGCCTCGCGGTGATGGCGACGACCTTGTCGATCGTCGCGGTGTTCCTGCCGATCGGCTTCATGGGCGGCATCGTCGGCA
>JBDTXV010000307.1:0-3829 GCA_040006015.1 Caldimonas sp. | reverse complement strand
AGGCGGAAGTTGTCGCCGAGCTTCTCGACCGCCTTCTTGCTGACGACGTTGCCGCCGTGATAGTTCGTGACGAGGCCGAGAAAGAACGGCACGGCCTGCTTCAGCTTGACGCGCACCGTCGACGGATCGAGGGCTTCGACCGATTCGATCGACGCGTAGTCGGCAGAGAACGACGAGGTCTTCGAATCGGCCGCGCGCTTCAGCGAGTAGACGACGTCGTCGGCGGTCATCACGCCGTAGTCGCCGTGGAACTTGACGTTCTTTCTCAGGTGGAAGGTCCAGGTCAGCTTGTCGGGCGTGTTTTCCCAGCGCTCGGCGAGATCGGGCTCGAGCGTTTCGAGGCTGGCCGAGCCGGGCTTGAAGCGGACGAGACCGTTGTAGAGCCACGAGGTCAGCGGCTTGTCCTGCGTCGTCGTCGCGCGATGCGGATCGAGCTGGCTGACGTCGGCGGCCGACATGCCGACGTTCAACGTCGTCTCGGCCGCGGCGCCTGCGCTCGCGAGGATCATCGCCGCGACGGCGGCTGCGTAGAGATGTCGTTTCATGCGTTCCCTCGGTGGACCCCGAACACGCCGCGAACGGCCTGCGGAATCATAGCCGCCGCCCATGCCGAGACTTACCCTGATTGCGCCGGCTCAATGCTCGACTCCGACCTCGGACGGCGCGTCGCTCTGCTGCGGTCCGGCGAAGCGCTCGATCGCGAACGGCGCGAGCGGCGAAGCCGAGCGACCCTGCGTCACGAGCTCGGCGATGATCTCGCCGACGACCGGGCCGAGCTGGAAGCCGTGTCCCGAAAAGCCGAACGCATGGACGAGATTCGGCGTCGTCGCCGAAAGGCCGAGCACCGGAATGTGGTCGGGCATCTGCCCGTCGATGCCGGCCCAGCTGCGGATCACATGACTTCCGGCGAGGGCCGGGACGAGCGCGAGCACGCCGGCCATCGCCGCGAGCGACGTCTCGGTCAGCGGCCGCGAGCGCTCGCCCGCAGAATCGCTCCAGCCGCCGCCGCCGCCGAGGATCGCATTGCCGCGCGCGATCTGGCGGATGTAGACGTCGCCGCCGCAGACGCCGATCGAGCGGCTGACGAAGAACGGGACCGGCTCGGTGACGAGCATGTTCGGCACGAGCGGCTCGAGCGGCACCTCGTCGCCGAACCACGCGGCGACGCGGCCGGCCGCGACGCCGGCGCAGTTGACCAGATGACGGCTCGTCACCTCGAGACGATCGGTGCGGGTCGCGAAGCCGTCGCCGCTGCGAGTCGCCGAGATCGCCGGCGCGTGCTCGCGCACGTCGGCGCCGAGTCGGCGCGCGAGCCGCGCGTACGCCGGACCGACGAGGCGCGGATTGGCGTGGCCGTCCTCGGCGCAGAGCGATGCGCCGACGACGGCTCCGCCGAGCCACGGCAGCTCGGACCGCACAGCGTTCGCGCCGAGCAGTTGCAGGCGCAGGCCGAGCGCGCCGGCGCCACGCGCATAGCGTTCGAGCTCGGCCATCTCGGCCTCCGAGCGGGCGAGCTTCAGATGACCGCTGGCCTCGAACTCGACGTCTGCGCCGAGCCGTTCGGCAAGCCGGTCCCAGAGCGGCCGCGCTCGGCGCGCGAGCGGCAGCTCGGCGAGGTGCCGGCCTTGCTGGCGGACGCCGCCGAAATTGACGCCGCTCGCGCCGGCGCCGCAAAGTGCCTTCTCGAGCAGCACGACCGTGAGCCCGGCTTCGCGCAACGCGACCGCCGTGGCGCAGCCGGCGATGCCGCCACCGACGATCGTCACGTCGGCCCGCAAGCGCTCGGTCACGGCGACCTCGCCAGCAGCGGAATCGGCTTGACCGGCGGCTGGCCGCGCAGGCGGCCGATGCTCTCGACGCCGCGATCGCTGGCGCGCGCGAGCAGCTCGGCGGCGGCCTCGCCGCAGACCCGTCCCTGGCAGCGGCCCATCCCGATCCGCGTCAGCGCCTTGACGCGATTCAGCTCGGCGGCGTCTTTGCCGCGCGCCGCGTCGCGCAGCGCACCGGCCGTGATTCCTTCGCAGCGGCAGACGATGTCGTCGTCGCCGATCGCATCGAGCAGATGCAGCGGAAACGGGTACGCCGCATCGAGCGCCCGCCGGAACCGGGCCTGCCGCGCGAGCGCGCGATCGAGCCGCGCGACCTCGCGCCGATCGATCTCGCGGCCGAGATCCTCGAGCAGCGCGAGCGCGGTGCGCTGTCCTTGCAGCTCGGCGACGTCGGCGCCGCCGATGCGGGCGCCGTCGCCGGCGAGGTAGACGCTCGGATTCGACGAGCGTCCGGCATCGGTCCGCTCCGGCAACCACTGGCGCGCGTCGGCCGCGAACGCGAAGCGGCAGCCGGCGAGGTCGGCGAGCTGCGATTCCGGACGCAGCCCGAACGACGCGCCGACCGCATCGCAGGGGACGCGGCGCTCGGTACCCGCGGCCGTGCGCCAGACGAGCGCCTCGACCCGGCCTTCGCCCTCGACGCGGATCGAGCGGATGCCGTAGCCGATGTCAAGACCGCGCAGGCGATTGCGCGCCGTGTACCAGAGCCCTTTCGCGAACGTCGCGGGCGCCGTCGACAGGCCGCGCACCTGCGCGAGCTTGGCATCGAACGGCGTCGCATCGAGCACCGCGACGATGTCGATGTCGGCCTTCGCGTACTGATGCGCGACGAGCGGCAGCAGCGGTCCCGCGCCGACCAGCGCGACGCGCCGTCCGATCGAGACGCCTTGCGCCTTCAGCGCTATCTGCGCGGCGCCGAGCGTGAACACGCCGGGCAGGGTCCAGCCCGGAAACGGCAATGTCCGATCCATTGCGCCGGTCGCGAGGATCAGCCGGTCGAAGCGCTGCGCGCGATAGCCGTCGGGTGCGAGCAGATCGAGGCGATCGCCGAACACGTTCCAGACCAGCGTGCGCGGTCGATGGTCGACGCGGTGCTGGTTCAGCACTCGATGGATCGCCTCGGCCTTGGCCGCCTCGAAACCGTAGATAGCGGTCGAGTACCGGCCGATCGCGGCCGGCGGCTGCCGGTAGATCTGGCCGCCCGGCCGCTCGGCCTCGTCGATCACGATCGGCTGCAGGCCGGCGCGGACCAGCGTTTCGGCCGCGCGCACACCGGCCGGCCCGGCGCCGACGATCACGACGACCGGATCAGCCAGCGCCGTCTCCTGCGCCGGGTTCGCTGCCATCGATCAGCACCGCCATCCCGGGCTCGACCTCGGTCGAGCAGGCGAGCAGGCGGCGCCCGTCGACGAGACGGACCCAGCAATCCTGGCACGCGGCCATCATGCAGAAACCGGCGCGAAAGCCGCTGCCGAACTCGAAGCGGCGCAGCGCGACGCGATGCAGCAGCACCGCGGTGATCAGCAGGTCGCCGCGTCGGGCCACGACCGCCTCGCCGTCGATCGTGATCGGCACGTCGGCGCCGGCACGACCCGCCGCTCGCTGGAACAGACCCGTCATCCTGACCTTTCGATTTCGAGGCCGGCGGCGCCTGCATCTGCAGCAGTTCATCGACCCGCGTGCGCGCGTTCGACCGTCGACCTCGCCGGCGACGCGCCAACTATAGTGGGCGCCCTCGTGCGACCGGGCGCTCGCACGGCAGTCGATGCCGTCTTGCGTCATCGGCGCTGCTACCCCTCGGGCCTCGGAGCCGCGATGAAAGTCGACAAGGTCAACATCTATCTGGTCACGACCGGCAAGCTGCATCCGGTCGCGGTCGAGCTCGTCACCGACGAAGGCCTCACCGGCATCGGCGAAGCGGCGATCGCGTACGGCGTCGGCGGCACCGCGGCCGCGGGAATGATCAAGGACCTCGCCGAGCGGATGATCGTCGGCCGCGA
>JBDTXV010000306.1:0-3851 GCA_040006015.1 Caldimonas sp. | reverse complement strand
GTCGTGCTGATGGTGATCGTCGTTGCGCTGACGGTCGCGCAGTTCCGCTTCGTCGAGAAGAAGGTGAACTACTGATGCGCAGCGCCGCCGGCGCAAGCGGCTTCGTCGGAGTCCGCAATGGTTGAGCGCCGGCCGACGCTCGGCGTGCTCGCCCACGCGATCCTGATCGTCGGCGTGCTTATCGTCGCGTTCCCGATCTACATCGCGTTCGTCGCGTCGACCCACACGGCCGAAGACATCGTCCAGGTGCCGATGCCGATGCTGCCGGGTGCGCACATGGTCGACAACTACGTCGCCGCACTGATGGGCGGCAGCGCCGGCGCGGGCTCGAAGGCCGCGGTCGGCCGGATGATGTGGGTCAGCCTCGTGATGGCGCTGACGATCACGGTCGGCAAGATCGCGATCTCGCTGCTGTCGGCGTTCGCGATCGTCTATTTCCGCTTTCGCTTCCGCCAGTTCTTTTTCTGGGCGATCTTCGTCACGCTGATGCTGCCGGTCGAGGTGCGCATCCTGCCGACCTACAAGGTCGTCGCCGACCTCGGCATGCTGAACAGCTTCACGGGCCTGACGGTGCCGCTGATCGCCTCGGCGACAGCGACGTTCCTGTTCCGGCAGTTCTTCCTGACCGTGCCGGACGAGCTCGTCGAAGCGGCGCGCATCGACGGCGCCGGGCCGATGCGTTTCTTCATCGACGTGCTGGTGCCGCTGTCGGCGACCTCGATCGCGGCGCTGTTCGTGATCCAGTTCATCTACGGCTGGAACCAGTACCTGTGGCCGCTGCTCGTGACCACCGACGAGACGATGTACCCGGTCGTGATCGGCATCAAGCGGATGATCGCCGGCGGCGATGCGCAGAATCAGTGGAACCTCGTGATGGCGACCGCGATCCTCGCGATGATCCCGCCGGCACTCGTCGTGATCCTGATGCAGAAGTGGTTCGTCAAGGGTCTCGTCGACACCGAAAAATAAGCGCGGCTCCGGACGCAACACTCAGGGAAGAAATGGGCGCGATCTCGATACGCAATGTCGTCAAGCGCTATGGCAGCGGCGCGAAGGCCACCGCGGTGATCCACGGCGTCAATGTCGAGATCGCGGACGGCGAATTCGTCGTCGTCGTCGGGCCTTCGGGTTGCGGCAAGTCGACGCTGCTGCGGATGGTCGCAGGGCTCGAGGAGATTTCCGGCGGCGAGATCTCGATCGCCGGAAAAGTCGTCAACGACATCGAGCCGTCGGAGCGCGACATCGCGATGGTGTTCCAGAACTACGCGCTCTATCCGCACATGACCGTGTTCGACAACATGGCGTACGGACTGAAGATCGCAAAGGTGCCGCTCGCCGAGATCAAGGCCCGCGTCGACAAGGCCGCGCAGATCCTCGAGCTCGGCCCGTACCTCGCGCGCCGGCCGCGCGAGCTCTCCGGCGGCCAGCGCCAGCGCGTCGCGATGGGACGTGCGATCGTGCGCCAGCCACAGGTGTTCCTGTTCGACGAGCCGCTTTCGAACCTCGATGCGAAGCTGCGCGCGCAGACGCGACTCGAGATCCAGAAGCTGCACAACGAGCTGCACGTCACGTCGCTGTTCGTGACTCACGACCAGGTCGAAGCGATGACGCTGGCCGAGCGGATGATCGTGATGAACGCCGGCCGGATGGAGCAGATCGGCACGCCCGACGAGGTCTATCACCGCCCCGCGACGACGTTCGTCGCCGGCTTCATCGGCTCGCCGCCGATGAATCTGATCAGGGGCCATGCCGAGGGAATGCGCTTCACTTGCGCCGGGCAGACGCTCGAGCTGCCGGCCGCGGCGCCGCGCGCCGGCGAACTGATCCTCGGAGTGCGCCCGGAGCACGTCGGACTGAGCCGAAACGGCGCGGCCGGATGGCCGATGCAGGTCGAAGCGCTCGAGATGCTCGGCGCCGAACGGCTCGTCTACGGCCCGGTCGGCGGCGTGCTGTTCACGGTGCGCGTCGACGCGACGGTGACGGCGCCGAAGATCGGTGACACCGTGTCGCTGCAGGCCTCGCCTGACCATCTGCACTGGTTCGACGCCGCGACGCTGCAACGCGTTTGAGTCGCGCCCGGCCGCGGCTGCAGCGCCAGCGCCGCCGCGCGCGAACAGACGCAGCGCTTACGATGCGCCGATGACCGATACGAACGGCGCGTCGGCGCCCTGGCCCTGCCCGCTCTGGATCGCCCATCGCGGCGCCGGCAAGCTCGCCCCCGAGAACACGCTCGCGGCGTTCCGGCTCGGTGCGGCGCACGGCTATCGCGCCTTCGAATGCGACGTGAAACTGAGCGCCGACGGCGTGCCGTTCCTGTTGCACGACTCGACGTTGCGACGCACGACCTCCGGCGACGGCGACGCCTCGGCGCAGGCCTGGGCCGAGCTGGCGAGGCTCGACGCCGGCGCCTGGCACAGCCGTGCCTTCGCCGGCGAGCCGCCGCCGAGCCTCGAGGCGATCGCGCGCTTCTGCATCGCCAACGACTACGCGCTGAACATCGAGATCAAGCCGTCGCCCGGACGCGAGGTCGAGACCGGCCGCATCGTCGCGGCCGAGGCGGCCCGGCTCTGGACCGGCGCCGCGCTGCCGCCGCTGCTCAGCTCGTTCCGCGCCGACGCGCTCGAGGCCGCGCGCGCCGCGGCGCCGAATCTGCCGCGCGCGCTGCTGTTCGACACGCTGCGCGAAGGCTGGTTCGAACAGGCGAAGGCGCTCGACTGCGCCGCCGTCGTGACCGCGTATCCGCTGATCGATGCGCTTCTCGTTGCGCGACTGCATGCGGTCGGCATGCGCGCGCTGGTCTACACCGTCAACGACCCGGCCGAGGTCCAGCGCCTGTGCGGCTTCGGCATCGACGGCATCATCACCGATGCGGTCGACCGCTTTTCACCGGCCGGCGTCGGGCTCGGCTAAATCCGGCTCCTCGATGCTGCGGATTCGCGCATAGACCCGCGTGCTGCACGGCTCGCCGAGCGGCGTCGTCGCATTCGAGCGCAGCAGCGCCTCGAACGTGAAGCCGGTGCGCTCGGCGAGGCGCCTGCTGCGCTCGTTGTCGTCGTTCATCCGGATCTCGACGCGGCGCGCGCCGAGCCGGTCGAACGCCATCCGCGCGACCGCCCGCACCGCTTCGCTGACGATGCCGAAACCGCCGAGACCGCTGCGGCGCCAGTAGCCGATCTCGAACGAACGGGCGGCCCAGTCGATGCGATGCAGACCGGTTGCGCCGAGCACGGGGCCGTCGGGCCCCTCGGAGCCCTGCTCGAAGATCAGCAGCACCAGATCCTCGCGCAGCACGAACTTCGCATGCATCCGGCGACAGTAGGCCTCGGACTCTTCGGCTGTCGGCGCCTCTTTGGCCCACGGCATCCACGGCCGCAGATCGTCGAGGCTGGCACGGACCGCCGCATCGACGGCCGGACCGTCGCCGGACCGCGGACAGCGCAGCACGAGCCGCTCGGTGACGATCCGTTCCGGCACGTCGATCAGCAGCGGGTCCATCGCAGCCCTCCGTCAGGTCACGTCCATCACCGCGCGCGGCCGCACCGCGGCCTCGGCGCCGAGCCACGCATCGACGTTGTCGGGCGTCGGCAGCTCGCGCACGTCGCGGATCGCGGCCCAGCGCGACGCGACGAGCGCGAGCAGCAGCGCGCTGCCGCCGGCGAACGCGAGCGCGGAACGCAAGCCGTGGTGCTCGCCGAGCCAGCCGCCGAGCAGCGCGCCCGGCCCGGCCGGAATCAGGATCAGCCAGCGCATCGTGCTCGTCATCCGGCCGAGCAGCGGCGTCGGCGTGACCGCCTGACGCAACGCGAGGAAGTTGATGAAGACCAGCACCGCGCCGCTCGAGAACAGCATCA
>JBDTXV010000305.1:0-3858 GCA_040006015.1 Caldimonas sp. | reverse complement strand
GCGTGAACTGGTAGGCCCACTTGGCCATGCCGGTGGTCGCGTCGCGCGCGAACACGGCGCTCGTCCACAGGTTGTAGCCTGGGCGTTGCGACGGCACGCGCGGGCCCGGATTGCTGGTGCCGTAGTAGATGAGGTTGGTCTCGGGGTCGTACGAGACCCAGCCCCAGACCGCGCCGGCGCCGGTCTTCCACATGCCTGCCGGCCAGGACGTCTTGCCGAGATCCTTGCCCTTCATCCAGGAGTAGAAGGGCTTGAAGTCGGCGCCGATCATGACTTGCTTGTCGGTGCCGCTGCTGTGCGCACGCCACAGCTCCTTGCCGGTCTTCACGTCGAGTGCCGCGAGCCAGCCCCACACGCCGAGCTCGCCGCCGCTGTTGCCGACGTAGACCTTGTCGCCGACGACGAAGGGCGCCATCGTCATCGTGACGCCGCGGGTCGCGTCGCCCATCTTCGTGCGCCAGACTTCCTTGCCCGTCTTCGCGTCGATCGCGATCGTGTGCGCGTCGAGCAGGTTGTAGATCAGCTTGCCGTCGGCATACGCGCTGCCGCGGTTGACCGTGTCGCAGCAGGCCTTGCCGATCGCCAGCGGCGTCGGCTTCGGGTCGTACGACCACTTGATCGGCGCCCCGGCCTTCGTGAGGTCGAGCGCGTAGGCGAGGTTCGGAAACGGCGTGACGATGTACATCGTGTCGCCGACGACGAGCGGCGCCGCTTCGTGGCCGTTCGGCGTGCCGTCGGAAAAGCTCCAGGCGACTCGCAGCCTGGCGACGTTGGCCGCGGTGATCTGATCGAGCGGGCTATAGCGCGTGTTCGCGTAGTCACGCGCCTGGCTGTGCCACTCGCCGGGCGGGTCGTTCGGGGCGAGCGCGGCGTGCGCGTCGTTGAGCGGACGCCCGGACCCGGCCTGGACCGACGACGCGTCCTTCGTCACCGGCTCCGGAATCGACATGCCGGCCGCCGGCGGCGCGGTCCCCGTCCCGAGCCCCGCGGGCTGCGTGCCGGGCGCGGCCGATGCAGGCGTCGACGCCTGCGCGTCCACCGTGAGAGGCTGGCCGAGGAGTGCGGCAAGAGCCAACGCGAACGTGCGGCGCCTCGGCGTCGAGTTTCGAGGCGGTGCGATTTGCAGGCAGGTCGTCATGGTGGTTCCGTGGGGAGTGGGCGGCGACCAGCGCAGCAGCGCGACGTATGTCGCCACCGCATCGATCTCGTGATCGGAAAGATGAACAGCAAGCTCGCACCGCGTAGCGAAGCTCGTCCAGCACGGAGTGGTCGCGAAGTCGGGCACCGTATCGCGGAACTTGCCGCGTTCGAGCGCGAGAACGTTCAGACCGGCTTCGGTCAGTACGTGGCCCATGATCGCCGCGGTCCAGCCGAAGCCGACCAGCACGACATCGACCGGGGCCAGCCGCGTGCTCACAGCGCCCTGCCGGCTGGCGCGAAGGATCGCGGCCCATCAGGCCGACGGTCGGAAGCGGGTAGCGTTCGCCGTAGCGGCGAATCGCACCGTCGTAGTTATAGCGGGGACCGGGATAGCCGATCAGCTTCCAGCCGGCGAAGTCGCGGTTGCCCAGATAGATGGGGTCCGCGAAAAAACCTTCCTGAGTGTTCTCCCAGAGCAGCGTGAAGAACGTCTTCGCCGACACATCGCCCAGATCGAGGTCGCCCTCTTCGACCGCCTGTCCGAACGGACCCGCAAGCTGATGATCGATGAAGACGGTGACACCCGCCTCTGAGGCTCCCGGCCCCAACGCGTCCGAGGGGATCAGTCGATCGACCGCGGAGTCGATGAAGGTCGCCTCCGCGGTACTGAAGAACTCTAGCCGTCTCGACAGAGCCGGCCTCGGCAAGCGCGTCGATGCAGAGGCGACCGACGACCGGCTCGCGAGCACGAAGCCGCCGAGTCCTGCGGCACACGCGCCAGCGACGAGGACGTGTCTGCGTCGCAACTGAATGCTCTCGGTGTCCGGGATTTCCGGTTCGCGCACTGCCTCGACAACGTTGAGCATGGGTGGACCTGCAGATCCCGCCTCGCAATCCGAGACGAGAACGAATGTTTAGCAATCGACATACCCGCCTTCGAGTTCGAAACGCGATGTCATCCTGATACCTCGTCGATGGTTTCCGATTGCGGTCGGTCTTTAACTGGAGTCGCAAGGTTCCCGAAAGTGGGCCTGACCCTGTTTGTGCAAACCCGCTTGGGGAGGTTCCTGCGCGGAACTGTCTTTTCTTCGTCGATCCCGGCATGCTTGCGGCGAAGGCGCGGAGATCGATGGCACCGGGACAGTCGCCCGTAGACTGCGGCGATGCATAAGTCCTCGATCTGCTGCGCGTTCGTCGCGGCACTCCTTTGTGTGCGAAGCGCGGCCGCTCAAGATGCGCCGACGCTCGCCGGCTGCGTCGATGTGCTGCGCCAGGAGTTGCCGGCGCATCCGGACGTGCGTGCGCAAACCTTCGAGACGTACACGCGCGACATTCAGGATCTTCGTCCGCTGATCGAGAAGGCGAGCCAAGGCCAGCCCGAGTTCCAGTTGCCGATCTGGGATTACCTCGCGCGTCGCACCGACGCGCAACGCGTCGCGCAGGGCCGTGCATTGCTCGCGCGCGAAGCGACCGCGCTCGACGGCATCGCGAAGCGCTACGGAATCGATCCGGCGACGACGGTCGCGGTGTTCGGCGTCGAGACCGATTACGGGCGCGTGTCCGGCGTCTATCCGGTCGTCGACGCGACGCTGAGCCGGGCCTGTCTGAACCTGCAGAGCACCGAGCGCAAGCAGCATTTCTTCGCCGCGCTGCGGCTGCTGCAGGAAGGCATCGTCCAGCGCGACGAGTTCAAGGGTTCGTGGGCCGGCGCGTTCGGGATGACGCAGTTCATGCCCGGCACATTTCTGCGTCACATGAACGACGGCACCGGCACGCCGCCGGCCGACATCATCCACAGCGTTCCCGACGCGCTGGCGACGACCGCGCGTTATCTGCGCGGTCTGGGCTGGGTCGAAGGCCTGCCGTGGGCGATCGAAGTGAAGGCGCCCGAAGGCCTCGATGCGTCGAATGCGCTCGAGGCCGACCACGCCTGCCTGGCCGACGCGACGCCGGCCGCCAAGTGCCGCAGCGTCGCGCAGTGGAGTGCGGCCGGCGTCGTTCGTGTCGACGGCACGCCGTTGCAGAGCCGCGGCTCGCCGTCCGGCGCGCTCCCGTCGACGGCGGTCGCGGCCCTGCTGATGCCGGCCGGGTCGCCCGGCCCGGTCTGGCTCGTGACGTCGAACTATCAGGCGATCTGGCGCTACAACCGCGCCGACGCCTATGCGCTCGCGATCGGTCTGCTCTCCAATGCGCTGCGCGGGCTACCGCCGCAGCAGGTCGCGTGGCCGACCGACGATCCGGGCCTGTCGCGCGCCGAGTTCGTCGAACTGCAGGCCCTCCTTCTGAAGCGCGGACATTGCGACGTGCGCGTCGACGGTGCCGATGGACCGCGCACCGGCGCCGCGGTTCGCGAGGAGGAGCGCCGCTTCGGCTGGTCCGAGACCGGCCGCTCCGGGTCGCGGCTCCTTGTGCAGCTGCGTCGCGACGCGGATGCCGGCACGGCGGATTGCAGCGTGCCGGCTGCGCCGGTCGGTGCATCGGCACCGGCAAGCGCGTCGTCGGCGCCGCGTTAGGCGGTCTACTTCGGCGCGCTCGCGGCGGCTGTCGATGCCGGCGCCGCGATCACCGCAGGCGGTGTCGCGATCGCGGACGCCGTCGGCGCCGGGCTGACGACCGCAGTCGGTGTGGCGTGCCCGGCGACGTAGCCGGTCGCGGCTCCGGCGGGCAGCAGCGGCACGATCAGCAACGCGACGATGTTGATGATCTTGATCAGCGGAT
>JBDTXV010000304.1:0-3895 GCA_040006015.1 Caldimonas sp. | reverse complement strand
TACAACAACGTCGTGCGGACGACGATCGAGGCGATGGCGGCTGTCTTCGGCGGCACGCAGAGCCTGCACACGAATGCGCTCGACGAGGCGATCGCGCTGCCGACCGAATTCAGCGCCCGCATCGCGCGAAACACGCAGCTGATCATCCAGGAGGAGACGCACATCCCGCACGTGGTCGATCCGTGGGCCGGCAGCTACATGATGGAGAAGCTGACGCAGGACATGGCCGACAAGGCCTGGGCGATCATCGAAGAGGTCGAGGCGATGGGCGGGATGACGCACGCCGTCGAGAGCGGTTGGGCCAAGCTGCGGATCGAAGCCAGCGCGGCCGAGAAGCAGGCGCGCATCGATTCCGGCTCCGACGTGATCGTCGGCGTCAACAAGTACAGGCTCGCGAGCGAAGACCGCCTCGACACGCTCGACATCGACAACCACGCGGTGCGCGACAACCAGGTCCGCCGCCTGCAGGCGCTCCGCGCGACTCGCGACGGCGCGAAGGTCCGGCGCATGCTGGATGCGCTGACCGCCGCCGCAGAAAGCGGCGACGGCAATCTGCTCGCGCTCGCGATCGACGCGGTGCGCGCGCGCGCGACCGTCGGCGAGGTCAGCGATGCGCTGGAGAAGGTTTTCGGGCGCCACCGCGCCGATACGCACAAGGTGACCGGAGTGTATGCAGCCGCCTACGACAGCGCCGAGGGTTGGGACGCGCTCAAGACCGAGATCGCCGCGTTCGCCGACGAGCATGGCCGGCGACCGCGCGTGATGATCGCGAAGCTCGGGCAGGACGGCCACGATCGCGGCGCGAAGGTCGTCGCGACCGCATTCGCCGACCTTGGCTTCGACGTCGACATCGGACCGCTGTTCCAGACCGCCGAGGAGTGTGCGCGCCAGGCGATCGAGAACGACGTCCATGCGGTCGGCGTCTCGACGCTCGCCGCCGGCCACAAGACGCTGGTGCCGGCGATCATCGACGCTCTGAAGGCGCAGGGCGCCGACGACATCATCGTCTTCGTCGGCGGCGTGATTCCGCGTGCCGACTACGAGTTCCTCTACGACGCCGGCGTCAAAGGCATCTACGGTCCCGGTACGCCGATACCGGCGAGCGCGAAGGACGTGCTCGAGCAGATCCGCAAGGAGTTGGCTGGTTCCCGCTGACGCTGACGGCAAACGTGTGCGAGTCGGCGAGCGAGCGCGGTCCGGATGCGGTGACGGGACGCAAGGATCGGTCCTGCTGTTCGCGCGACTGCGGCAGGTTGTTATACTGTAATACCGTAAAACAGAGCGTAACCGGGGGATAGACCATGGCAGTCTCGGTCCGGATGGATCCGTTGCTCGAAATCGAGCTCGAACAGGCCGCGCAACGGCAGGGCATCACGAAGTCGCAGTTCATCATTGCGGCGGTCGAGCGCGCGCTTGGACGCAAGAACCCGTATGAACTGATGCTGGCGCTGAAGGCCGAGGAACCGCGCGGTCGATACAAGGCTGCTGCCGGCGGCGAACAAGCCTACGACACGAAAGCTTCGAAGGTTGCGCTGTTCGAGAAGTTGAAAGCCAAACACGGTGCCGGCCGCGCTGGTTGATGCCGGGCCGATGGTGGCGATTTTCGGTGCCGCCCAGCCGCGCGCCGCGCACTACCGCGCGCTGTTGCGCCAGGCCGGCGACGAGCTCTGGTCGCTGGCGACGACCTGGCCGTGCGTGACCGAGGCGAGCTATCTGCTCGACCCGCCGCAGCGCTACACGTTGCTGCGCTGGGTCGCGGCGGCCGGCGTCGCGGTGTTCCCGTTCCAGCAGGAGGACCTCGACGACATCGTCACGCTGATGCAGCGCTACACGCAATCGCCGCGCACCGAGATGGACCTCGCCGATGCGTCGCTGGTCTGGCTCGCGGCCGACAGCGGCGTTACGCGCGTGATGACGATGGACGTGCGCGACTTCTCCCGTTACCGGTTGCCGGACGGTCGCGCCTTCGAATTGTTGTGATCGAACGCCCGCCGTGATGCCGAGCCTGCACTGATGCCGCACCCGACGACGATGCCCCCGTCGCGTACCGCCGCATCCGACGAGGCGCTCGCGGCCGACCTGCTCGGCGGAGCCGCTGCCGCGAGGCGGCGCGCGCTCGCGAAGACGATCACGTTGCTCGAGTCGCGCCGCGCCGACCATCGCGCCCGTGCCGATGCGCTGCTGAACGCGCTGCTGCCGCACACCGGCCGCGCGATCCGGCTCGGCATCTCCGGCGTGCCCGGCGTCGGCAAGTCGACCTTCATCGAGACGCTCGGACTGCTGCTGATCGGCCGCGGCCACAAGGTAGCGGTGCTCGCGATCGATCCGTCGTCGAGCGTCTCGGGCGGCTCGATCCTCGGCGACAAGACGCGGATGGAGCGGCTCTCGGTCGATCCGGCCGCGTACATCCGGCCGAGCCCGACCTCCGGCACGCTCGGCGGCGTCGCCGAGCGGACGCGCGAGACGATCCTCGTCTGCGAAGCCGCCGGCTACGACGTCGTGATCGTCGAGACCGTCGGCGTCGGCCAGAGCGAGACCGCGGTCGCCGGGATGACCGACCTGTTCGTGCTGATGCAGTTGCCGAACGCCGGCGACGATCTGCAGGCGATCAAGAAGGGCGTGATGGAGCTCGCCGACCTCGTCGTGATCAACAAGGCCGACCTCGATGCCGCCGCGGCGACGCGTGCCGAAGCGCAGATCGCCGGTGCGCTGCGGATGTTTGGACTGCACGGCGATGCCGAGCACGAGGCGCGGCGCTGGCAGACTCGCGTGATGCAGATCAGTGCGCTGAAGTGCGACGGTATCGAGGCGTTCTGGCAGAACGTCGAGGAATTCGTGCGCCATGCGCGCGCCGTCGGCGAGTTCGATGCGCGCCGCCGGCGCCAGGCGACCGCGTGGCTGTGGGATATCGTCCAGGCCGGGCTGCAGCGCGAATTCCGCACCCATCCGGCGGTGCGTGAAACGCTCGCGGCGACACTTGCCGACGTCGCGGCCGCGAAGGTCGCGCCGTCGGCGGCCGCACGCGCCTTGCTCGATCGGTTCGGCGCGGCGCGCAAGTCCTGACGCGGCGCGCAAGACAGCATCCGGATCGAATCTTCCACCGCATCAGAATCGACGCCACCGAAAGCGCGCCATGCACGACATCATCCAGCAGCTCGAAGAAAAACGCGCGAAGGCGCGGCTCGGCGGCGGCGTCAAGCGCATCGCCGCGCAGCACGCGAAGGGCAAGCTGACCGCGCGCGAGCGCCTCGAGCTGCTGCTCGACGAGGACACGTTCGAGGAATGGGACATGTTCGTCGAGCACCGCAACCACGATTTCGGGATGGCCGAGAACCGCCCGCCCGGCGACGGCGTCGTCACCGGCTACGGGATGATCAATGGTCGCCTCGTCTTCGTCTTCAGCCAGGACTTCACGGTCTTCGGCGGCGCACTGTCGGAAGCGCACGCCGAGAAGATCTGCAAGGTGATGGACCAGGCGCTGAAGGTCGGCGCGCCGGTGATCGGACTGAACGATTCCGGCGGTGCGCGCATCCAGGAAGGCGTCGCGTCGCTCGGCGGCTATGCCGAGGTGTTCCAGCGCAACGTCATCGCGTCGGGGGTCGTGCCGCAGATCAGCATGATCATGGGGCCGTGCGCCGGCGGCGCGGTGTACAGCCCGGCGATGACCGACTTCATCTTCATGGTCCGCGACAGCTCATACATGTTCGTGACCGGGCCCGAGGTCGTCAGGACGGTCACGCACGAGGAGGTCAGCGCCGAAGACCTCGGCGGCGCGGTGCCGCACACGACGAAGAGCGGCGTCGCCGACCTCGCGTTCGACAACGACGTCGACGCGCTGCTGATGCTGCGCCGCTTCTTCAACTACCTGCCGCTGAACAACCGCGAGAAGGCGCCG
>JBDTXV010000303.1:0-3898 GCA_040006015.1 Caldimonas sp. | reverse complement strand
TCATCACCTCGAACAACGAGAAGGAGCTGCCCGACGCGTTCCTGCGCCGCTGCTTTTTCCACTACATCAAGTTCCCGGACGCCGAGACGATGAAACGCATCGTCGACGTGCACTTCCCGAAGCTTCAGCGCGAGCTGCTCGCGGCGGCGCTGAAAAACTTCTACGACGTGCGCAACCTGCCCGGCCTGAAGAAGAAGCCGTCGACGAGCGAGCTGCTCGACTGGCTGAAGCTGCTCGTCGCCGAGGACATTCCGCTCGAGGCGCTGCAGAGCAAGGACGACAAGGTCGCGGTGCCGCCGCTGGTCGGCGCGTTGCTGAAGAACGAGCAGGACGTCTCGCTGTTCGAGAAGCTCGTCTTCATGCAGCGTCACAACCGCTGACCGAGCCGTGCGCACCCCTGCACCTTGCGTGCTCGAGTCGGCCCGCGTGCGGCTCGAGCCGCTGCAGCCGAGCCACGCCGACGATCTGCGCGCCGCGGCCGCCGACGGCGCGCTGTGGAACCTGCGCGTCACGTCGGTGCCGGCGCCGGCCGACACCGAGGCCTACATCGAGACCGCGCTGCAAGGTCAGCGCGCCGGCCAGATGCTGCCGTTCGCGGTGCGCGAGCTCGAGACCGATCGCATCGTCGGCAGCTCGCGCTATCACGACATCGTCCGCGAAGTCGAACGCCTCGAGATCGGCTACACCTGGTATGCGCAGAGCCGGCAGCGCAGCCACGTCAACACCGAATGCAAGCTGCTGCTGCTGACGCATGCGTTCGAGGAACTCGGCGCGCAGCTCGTCGGCTGGCGCACCGACAACTTCAACTTCGCGAGCCAGCGCGCGATCGAGCGCCTCGGCGCGAAGCGCGACGGCGTGCTGCGCCACCATGCGTTGCGCCGCGACGGCAGCGTGCGCGATACCGTGATGTACAGCCTGGTCGCGGGCGAATGGCCCGAGGTGAAGGCGCAGCTGCGCTGGCTGCTCGACCGGCCGCGGCCGGACCCACGCTGAACGCATGACGGGCCGCAGGAAGAAGCCTTTCGGCATCGACGAGCTCTGGCAGGTCGAGCGCATCGGCGGCGTATCGCTGTCGCCCGACGGCTCACAGGCGGTCTGCTCGGTCAGCAGCCACTCGATGGCCGAGAACACGAGCAGCGCGAACCTGTGGCTGCTTTCGACCTTCGGCGGCGAGCCGCGCCGACTCACCTCGTGCGGCGAGAAGGACGGCCATCCGGCCTGGTCGCCGCGCGGCGACGCGATCGCGTTCACGGCGAAGCGCGAGCAGCAGGGCAAGAAGGACGAGACGCCGCAGCTCTACCTGATCGCGAGCGACGGCGGCGAGGCGCGCCGCGTCAGCCACTTCGCGCCCGGCATCGACGCGTTCAAGTGGTTTCCGGACGGCAAGCGGATCGCGTTCGTCGCCTGGGTCTGGCCCGCGCTGCGCGGCGCGAAGGCGCAGGGCCAGCGCTTCAAGGCCTGGAAGGAGCGCAAGGAAAGCGGCTATGCGACGAGCGAGGCGCAATACCGCCATTGGGACCGCAACCTGCCGATGGACCGGGTCGCGCACCTGCACGTGCTCGACATCGCGACCGGACGCACGACCGACCTGTTCGAAGGCAGCGCGTTCGAGTTGACGCGCGCCGATCCCGACGCGAACGCGTTCGACATCGCGCCCGACGGCCGGCACATCGCATTCGCCCACGACCCGGCGCCGCAGAAGCGCCTCGAGAACTGCAAGGCGCTCGCCGAGATCAACCTGCGCAGCGGCAAGGTCGACACGCTCGCGCTCGACCGGGAGTGGGATTTCGATGCGCCGCGCTACAGCCCCGACGGATTGCAGATCGCGTTCGCGGCCGCGCACATCGGCCGCAAGCACACGATGCCGACGCATGCTGCGGTGCTGCGCCGCGGCGGGCAGTGGCATGTGCTCAGCGACGCCTGGGATCATTCGCTCGACACGCCGCTGCGCTGGTCGGCCGATGCGAGCGCGCTCTATTTCGGCGCCGAGGATCGCGGCCGCCGCAACCTGTACCGCTACGCGATCGAAAGCCGCACCGCGGCGGTCGTCGCGCAGGGTGGCTGGCTGCAGGGCTTCGATGTCGCCGGCGACACGATCGCGACGGTCGCCGATTCGATGCAACATCCGGCGCGGGTCCATGTCCGCCATGGCGACGCCGCGCCGCGCCGGCTCGAGCGCTTCAACGACGAGCTGCTCGCGCGGCACCGCTTCGCCGAGTGCGAGGAAGTGACATTGCAAGGCGCCGGCGGCGCGCCGGTGCAGATGTGGGTCGTCTATCCGCCCGGCTTCGACCGCAAGAAGAAGTACCCGATCCTTCACAACATTCACGGCGGCCCGCATGCGGCCGCCGGAGACACGTTTCACTATCGCTGGAACACGCAGGTTTTTGCGGCCCAGGGCTACGTCGTCGCCTGCGTCAACTTCCATGGCTCGAGCGGCTTCGGCTACGCATTTCTCGACAGCATCACGCATCGCTGGGGCGAGCTCGAGCTCGCCGATGTCGAGGCCGGCACCGACTGGCTGCTGAAGCACGCGTGGGCCGACCGCAAGCGAGTCTTCGCGGCCGGCGGCAGCTACGGCGGCTACATGGTCGCGTGGATGAACGGACATCTCGACGCGAAGCGCTATGCGGCCTACATCTGCCACGCCGGCTGCTTCGACTGGACCGCGATGTTCAGCGACGATGCCTACACCTGGCACGCGAAGGAGCTCGGCGCCTGGTACTGGGAAGACCGCACGAAGGTCGACGCGCAGAGCCCGAGCACGTTCGCGGCCGCGATGCGCACGCCGACCCTGGTCGTCCACGGCGCGCTCGATTACCGGGTGCCGGACCAGCAGGGCCTCGCGTACTACAACACGCTGAAGGCCAGGGACGTCGATGCGCGGCTGCTCTGGTTCCCGGACGAAAACCACTGGGTTCTGAAGCCGCGCAATTCGAAGCTCTGGTACGACGAGTTCTTCACCTGGCTGAAGCGCCACGGCGCCGCGCGCTAGCACGCGAGCCGGCCTTCCGCAGCGCAGAGGCCGGGCGAGCCGCACGCATCGAGGCGGGCTATGCTCGGTGATCCGCACGCGGAATCGCCATCATGCTGATCAACTTCTTCTTCACGCTCCGGGCGGCCA
Source organism: Caldimonas sp. (assembly GCA_040006015.1). GTDB lineage: Bacteria > Pseudomonadota > Gammaproteobacteria > Burkholderiales > Burkholderiaceae_C > Schlegelella_A. The sequence goes on along the minus strand of JBDTXV010000303.1, from coordinate 774 downwards.
AGCTCAAGGTCTCGGTCAAGGAATACCTGACCCTGCTCGAAGCGATCAAGGCCGGCGTCATCGACGACGACGAAGGCCCGACGGTCGACCGTTTCTACTACCTCGCGCGCACCGCGCTGGTCAAGGACGAGGCCCAGTTCGACAAGTTCGACCGCGCGTTCGCCGCCTACTTCAAGGGCGTCGAGATGGTCACCGATTTCACGCAGGACATCCCGCTCGACTGGCTGCAGAAGAAGTTCGAGCTCGAGCTCAGCGCCGAGGAAAAGGCCGCGATCGAGAAGATGGGATGGGACGAGCTGATGGCGACCTTGAAGAAACGCTTCGAGGAACAGAAGAAACGCCACGAAGGCGGCAGCAAGATGATCGGCACCGGCGGCACGAGCCCGTTCGGCGCCTATGGCTACAACCCGCAGGGCATCCGCATCGGCCAGGACAAGGGCCGCAACAAAAGCGCGGTCAAGGTCTGGGACCAGCGCCAGTTCAAGGACTACGACGACAACCTCGAGCTCGGCACGCGCAACATCAAGGTCGCGCTGCGGCGCCTGCGCCGCTTCGCGCGCGAAGGCTCCGAGGAAGAGCTCGACCTCGACGACACGATCCGCTCGACCGCGGCGAACGCCGGCTGGCTCGACATCCGGATGGTTCCGGAGCGCCACAACAAGGTCAAGGTGCTGCTGCTGATGGACGTCGGCGGCACGATGGACGAGCACATCCATCGCGTCGAGGAGATCTTCTCGGCCGCGAAGAGCGAGTTCAAGCACCTCGAGTTCTATT
>JBDTXV010000302.1:0-3905 GCA_040006015.1 Caldimonas sp. | reverse complement strand
AAGACGGCCTCGTGCTGAGCTTTCCGCACCTGGCCTTCGCGTTCACCGAACAAGAGCGCAAGTTCCTCGACGAGCGCTGGGCCGATGGCCGGGCGAAGAACATCTCGGTGCGCTGGCCCGGCGGCGAGCTGCGCGGCACCGCCGCCGAGGGCGCCGACCGCGACGCGCTGCGCGCACTGATCGTGCGCTATGCCGCACAGAGCGAGGCGCTGGTGCTGCGCCTCTTCCCGCATTACGCCGGGCATCTGCGGCGCGGCAACTCGTCGTTCCGCCCGGCCCAGGTCGCGACCCGGCAGTCGAGCTGGCGCCAGGACGACACCCGGCTGCACATCGACGCCTTCCCGTCGAATCCGATGCACGGCACCCGCCTGCTGCGCGTCTTCAGCAACGTGAACCCGTCGGGCCAGGCGCGCGAATGGCGCGTCGGCGAGCGCTTCGAGGATCACGCCCGCCGCTATCTGCCGACCATCGGGCGGCCGCTGCCGCTCTCGGCCTGGCTGCTGCATGCGAGCGGCGTGACGAAGCGGCGGCGCACCGAATACGACCATGTGATGCTGCAACTGCACGACCGCGCCAAGGCCGATCCCGACTTCCAGCAGAACGCCCCGCAGGCACGGATCGACTTCGCGCCGGGCACGACCTGGGTCGTCTACAGCGACCAGGTGCTGCATGCGGCGATGGGCGGGCAGCACATGATGGAGCAGACTTTCTATCTCGACGTCGAGAGCCTGCAGCAACCGGCGACCTCGCCGCTGCGGACGCTCGAACGGTTGCTGAAGCGGCCGTTGCGGTAAACGATGGCAAACCTCGGACCTGCTCGTCCGCCCATCGGGCTGCCGGAGGGCCTCGCAGTTTCTCGCTTTGGTCTGCGCGAGCTCGACACGCGGCAGGACTGGAGCCGGGCACGCTCGGCTCCGGCGCGCCCGCCCGCCGCGCGCGCCGCGACCGCGCCGCAGCTTCGATGACGCCGATCAGCGCGGTCGTCGCGCAATACGGCGTCGGGCTGGTCTTCGCGACGACACTCGCCGCTCGCCTCGGCGCGCCGGTCCCCGCGGCGCCGTTCATCGTCGTCGCCGGAGGCCTTGCCGCGAGCGGCGCGATGAGCCTGACCCAAGTCATCGCCTGCGCGACGATCGCGAGCGTGATCGGCGACGGCGCGTGGTTCCTCGCCGGCCGGCGCTACGGCTACCGGATGCTGCGCATGCTGTGCCGGATCTCGATGTCTCCGGACTCCTGCGTGCGGCAGAGCGAGACGCTGATCGGCAAATGGGGCGGCAGCTCGCTGATCGCGGCCAAGTTCCTGCCCGGCCTGTCGGTCGTCGCCGCGCCGATGACCGGAGCGCTCGGCATGAGCGCGCGCGAATTCATCGGCTTCGAGCTGCTCGGCTCGCTGCTGTGGGCCGGCGTGTTCGCGGCCCTCGGTGTCGTCTTTCGCCACGACATCGCGCGCGTGCTCGACTCGATCGCCGACCTCGGTCTCGATGCGGCGTTGATCGTCGGCGCGGCCGCTGCGGCGTACCTAGCGCAACGCTATCTGCGGCGGCGCGCGTCGCTGCGCGATCGCAACGTTCCGCGCATCACGGTCGGGGACCTGAGCGAACTGATGCAGAACGGCGTCGACTTGACGGTCGTCGACGTCAGATCGTCGAGCGTGCTCGAACTCGATCCGCGGCGCATCCCTGGCGCGGTTCCGGTCGAGCTCGGGCGAATACGCACATGGGCTCAGCACCAGCCTCGCGATCGCCATATCGTCCTCTATTGCAATTGTCCGCACGAAGCGTCGGCCGCGCGCGCGTCGCGCCTCCTGCTCGAACGGGGCTTCGCGAGCGCCCGGCCGCTGGCCGGCGGCCTCGACGAATGGATCAATGCCGGACAACAGGTCGAGCGCTGAAGCGTTGCAACGACGCGGTCGCGACGCCCAGCTCGATGTCGCGGCGAAGTCGTCGTGACGCTTGAGGGATAGTCCCTGTAGCTTCCGCGGTCCGAATTGGTTTCACTGCGTGCTGCGACAAGACGCAATCGGAGACCGACATGAAGCTAGCCCGGCCAGAGATCCCGACAGGCATTCGCCTCAGCCGATTCGTGTTCCTCGTCGGCACCGCGTGCGCGGCACTCGGTGTCGGCGCGCCGCTCGCTCTGGCGCAGCCGAAGCCGATCCGGATCGGGGTGCCGACCGCGGTGCAACTGCAGGTCGGACGCGACACGCAGGACGGGCTGAAGATGGCGATCGACGACATCAACGCGAAGGGTGGCGTGCTCGGCCGCAAGCTCGAGATGGTCGTCGCGGACGAGACCGAGAACCCCGAGACCGGCATCAGCGCGATCAAGAAGCTGACCGCCGACGAGAAGGTCGACGTGCTGATCGGCGGCTACACCAGCGGCGTCACGCTGGCCCAGCTGCCGCACATCTCGGCCGCGAAGACGATCTACCTGAACGTCGGCTCGGCATCGCCGTCGACCAATGCGAAGGTGAAGACCGATTACGACAACTACAAGTACATCTTCCGTGTCGGGCCGCTGAACGCGGCGCACCAGGCACGCCAGATGACCGGGTTCGTCTCCGGCTTCGTCAAGGGCGAGCTCGGCCTCAGCAAAATCGCGATCGTCGGCGAGAACGCAAAGTGGGTCCAGGATCTGGTGCCGCTGCTGAAGAAGGGCGCGACCGAAGCCGGCGCCGACGTCCGGGCGACCGAATTCTTCGACGCGCAAACCTCGGATTTCTCACCGCTGTTCTCGAAAGTCAAGGATTCGGGCGCGCAGTACATGGTCGTCGTGCTGTCGCATGCGTCGAGCGACATTTTCGCGAAGCAGTGGTACGACTCGCGCTTCCCGATGCCTTACGGCGGCATCGACGTGAAAAGCATGGACGGCGACTTCTGCGACCGAATCGGCGGCAAATCGGTCGGCGAGATGGCCGCGAACTTCGCGGTGCGCGCGCCGCTGACGCCGAAGACGATTCCGTTCTTCGACGAGTTCCGCAAGCGCACCGGCCGCTCGCCGGTCTACACCGCGTTCGGCGCGAACGACGCGGTCTACATCTACGCCGAAGCGGTCAAGCGCGCCGGCAGCACCGACACCGACGCGGTGATCAAGGAGCTCGAGAAGACCAGCTACGTCGGCATCCCGGGAACGATCGAGTTCGACGAGAACCACGACGTCAAGCCCGGCACGCCGACTTACAAAGGACCGGCGCTGCTGCTCGCGCAATGGCGCGACGGCTGCAAGCGCGAAGTGATCCATCCGAAGGAGATGCGCACCGCCGACTTCGTCTACCCGGCCTGGATCAAGAAGTAGATCTGCGTCGCCCGCCGCCCGTCCTCGGCGGCGCCATTTCATCCAGACGGGGACGAGCTTGCTCGAGATCCTGATCGTCGGCGCGGTCAGCAGCGCGATCTACGCGATGCTCGCGGTCGGTTTCACGCTGATCTTCGGCGTCGCCCGCATCCTCAATCTCGCGCACGGTTCGTTCTACGCGCTCGGCGCGTACGGCGCCTATTTCTTCACCGCGCATATGAAGCTGCCGCTGCTCGCAGCGGCTCTGCTCGCGATCGCATTGGTCGCGGTGTTCGGAATCTTCGTCGAGCGGATCCTGATCCGGCCGATGCGCAAGTCGCAGCTGGCGATGCTGATGATCACGCTCGCGGTCGCGCTGGTGACCGAACAGGCGCTGTTCCTGACCTTCGGCTCGGAGTACCGCAACGTGCCGGCCTTCGTCGACGCGAAGTTCACGATCGGCGGGGTCGATGTCGGCGGCGCGCGCCTGCTCGCGCTCGGCGTCGGGGTCGTCGTGATCGCGGCGCTATGGCTCTTCATCCAGCGCACGCGCCTCGGCTCGGCGATCCTCGCGATCTCGCAGGATCCGGTCGCGGCGCAGTACATGGGGATACCTAGCGATCGCATCTTCA
>JBDTXV010000301.1:0-3940 GCA_040006015.1 Caldimonas sp. | reverse complement strand
GTTCATGGACGTGCTGTCGATGCAGGTCGCGACGATCCCGATCACGTACCCGATCGCGACCGCGCTCGGCGTCGATCCGATCTGGTTCGGGATCTTCATCGTGCTGATGTGCGAGCTCGGAATGATCACGCCGCCGGTCGGGATGAACCTGTTCGTCGTGCACGGCATCGGCCCCGACAAGGGCGGTATCGAGGATGCGATCCGGGGTGCGCTGCCGTACGCGCTGATCATGATCCTGTTCACGCTGCTGCGAAGCGCTGATGCCGTGGGCCCGAGCGCCGGCCCGCGCTTTGACGCCCTAAGATCGAAGCTGCGCCGGCGCGCCCGCGCCGCGGCGATGACCGACCGGCGCGGCGCTACCGCACCCTGCCGCAAATCCAAGGAGCTTTCACCTTGCCCGAGACCACTGTCGAGATGATCTCTGCCGCGCTGCTGCACGCGCGCCGTGAGCGCCGCCCGGTCGATGCGGCGCGATACGGGCCGCTGCTGACGAGCCCGGACCAGGCCTATGCGGCGCAGGCAGCGGTCGCGCGCGCGATGAAGTGGTTCGGATCCGCGCCGCCGAAGCACTGGAAATCGGGCGGACCGTCGCGCAAGGCGCCGCTGACACATGCGCCGCTGCCTCCTGACGGCATCTGGAAGAGTCCGGCAAAGGCCGGCGACTGGCCGTTCAACCTGCGCGGCATCGAAGCCGAGGTCGCGTTGCGCCTGAACGCCGCCGTCGATGCGGAGACCGCCGCGTCGATCGACGAGGCGCTCGCGTCGAAGCTGATCGACGCGGTCGCGGTTTCGATCGAGGTCGTCGATTCGCGCTGGAGCGAAGGACTCGACGCGCCGGCACTGCTGCGCCTCGCCGATCAGCAGTCGCACGGCGCGCTGGTGCTCGGCGACTGGATTCCGTACGTGCCTCGCGACTGGACCCGACAGGTCTGCCGCGTCGCGATCGACGGCAAGGTCGTCGTCGAGCGCAAGGGCACGCATGCGTTCGGCAGCGTGATCTGGGGCGTCGGCGCGTGGCTGCGCCACGCGACCCAGAGCGGCAAGCCGGTGCCGGCCGGCACCGTCGTGACGACCGGAACCTGGGTCGGCGTCGTCGACGCCGCCGCCGGCAACAAGGTCACGGTCAAGTTCGACGGCATCGGCAGCGCCGAAGTGCAGCTTTGACGCTGCGCGTCACGCCTCAGACGATCAGCATCGCCCGGAAGTCGTTGACGTTCGTGTAGGTCGGTCCGGTGACGATCAGGTCGCCGAGCCGGCTGAAGAAGTCGTAGGCGTCGTTGCGATCGAGGAAGTCCTGCGCCTTCAGACCGAGCGCCGCGGCGCGCGCCAGCGTGTCGGGGCCTACGTGCGCACCGGCGTTGTCCTCGACGCCGTCGATGCCGTCGGTGTCGGCCGCCAGCAGGTGGATGCCAGGCTCGCCCTGCAAGGCGATCGCGCTGCCGAGCAGGAACTCGGTCGCGCGGCCGCCGCGGCCGCCCTTGTCGCGGACCGTCACGGTCGTCTCGCCGCCCGACAGCACGACGCACGGCTTCGCGAACGGCTGGCCGTGGCGCGCGACATGGCGCGCCATCGCGGCGTGGACCTTGCCGACCTCGCGCGATTCGCCTTCCATTTCGTCGCTGAGCACATGCACCGCGACACCGGCCGCGCGCGCGAACGCGGCGGCCGCGTCGAGCGACTGCAGCGGCGTCGCGATCATGTGCACCGAGTTGCGTTCGAACGCGCGGTCGCCCGGCTTCGGCGTCTCGAACGCGCCGCTCTCGAGCCCGGCGCGCGCCGCGGCCGGGATCTCGATCGCATAGCGTTCGAGGATCGCGAGCGCATCGGCGCAGCTCGTCGAATCGGGCACGGTCGGGCCGCTGCCGATCACTTCGGGCGCGTCGCCGGGCACGTCGCTGATCAGCAGCGTGACGACGCGGGCCGGCGCGCACATCGCGGCGAGGCGTCCGCCCTTGATCGCCGACAGGTGCTTGCGCACGCAGTTCATCTCGCCGATCGCGGCGCCCGAGCGCAGCAAGGCCTTGTTGACCGCCTGCTTTTCTTCGAGCGAGATTCCGGCCGCCGGCATCGCGAGCAGCGACGACGCGCCGCCCGAGATCAGGCACAGCACGAGGTCGTCGGCCGTCAGGCCATGCGCGAGTTGCGCGATGCGCGCGGCGGCGCGCCGGCCGGCATCGTCGGGCACCGGATGCGCGGCTTCGACGACCTCGATCCGCGTGCGGCCGTCGCGCTGCAGCGCCTTGAACGCAGGCGGCACGTAGTCGTAGCGCGTGACGACGAGGCCCGACATCGGCGCAGCGGCCGGCCACAGCGCCTCGACCGCGGCGGCCATCGAGCCGCCGGCCTTGCCGGCGCCGAGGACCAGCGTGCGTCCCTTCGGCGGCGCCGGCAGGAACGCCGCGATCCCGGCACCCGGCACGGCCTTCGCAATCGCGGCGTCGAGCAAGGCACGCAGAAACGCGCGCGGGTCGGCCGAAGGCGCAGGCACCGGGTTCATCGGCAGTCGGCCACGTCGATCGCTGCGCAGTGCATCCGGCAGGCGAGTCCGGACCCGTTGCCCATCAGGCCGAAGGATCCTTCGCGACCGGATGGTTCGCCATCAGCTCGAGCGCGCGCACGGTCGCCGAATGGTCGAGCTCCTGCATGCCGTTCGCGGCGCAGACCTGCATCAGCTGCGCGACGCCGGCCGTCTGCGGCAATGCGACGCCGAGCGCGCGCGCGCCGGCGAGCGCGAGGCTCAGGTCCTTCTGATGCAGACCGATCCGGAAACCGGGATTGAACGTGCGCTTGATCATCCGCTCGCCGTGGACCTCGAGGATCCGCGACGCCGCGAAGCCGCCCATCAGCGCCTGGCGCACCTTCGCCGGATCGGCGCCGGCCTTCGATGCGAAGACGAGCGCCTCGCCGACCGCGGCGATGTTCAGCGCGACGATGATCTGGTTCGCGACCTTGCAGGTCTGGCCGTCGCCGTTGCCGCCGACCAGCGTGATGTTCTTGCCCATCAGCTCGAGCAGCGGCTTGACCTTCGCGAAGCCGGCTTCGCTCGCGCCGACCATGATCGTCAGCGACGCCGCCTTCGCGCCGACCTCGCCGCCCGAGACCGGCGCATCGAGGTACTCGCAGCCGAGCGCATTGATGCGCTGCGCGAACTCCTTGGTCTCGATCGGCGAGATCGAGCTCATGTCGACGACGGTCTTGCCTTTCGAGAGGCCCGCGGCAACGCCGTCGTCAGCGAACAGCACCTTCTGCACGTCGGGCGTGTCCGGGACCATGATGAAGACGATGTCGACCTGCTCGGCGACGCTCTTCGCATTCGGGCAGACGGTCGCGCCGGCCTCCGCGATTTCGGCGCGGACCTTGCCGCGCGTCGTCACGAAGAGCTTGTGGCCCGCTTTCGCGAGGTGGCCGGCCATCGGCGCGCCCATGATGCCGAGGCCGATGAAGCCGAGTTTTTGCGGAGTGGTCATGACAGCGGAGCGGTAGGAAGTGGATGAACGGTGTACCGGCGCGGCCGATCGCCGCGACGAATGCTACTTCGCCGGTTTCGACGGCGCCGACGCGCGGATGCTGTCGAACCAGCCGAGGCCCGATTCGGTCAGCGCGGCCGGCTTGTATTCGCAGCCGATGTAGCCGGTGTAGCCGATCCGGTCGATGTGCTCGAACAGGAACGTGTAGTTGATCTCGCCGCTGCCCGGCTCGTTGCGGCCCGGGTTGTCGGCGAGTTGCATGTGGCCGATGCGGGCAAGATGCTTCTGCATCGTCGCGGCGAGCTCGCCTTCGCTGCGCTGCGCGTGGTAGATGTCGTACTGCAGCAGCAGGTTGGACGCGCCGACCTCGTCCATCACCGACAGCGCCTGCGCGGTGCGGTTCAGGTAGTAGCCGGGAATGTCGTAGGCGTTGATCGGCTCGATCAGCGCCTTCAGTCCGGCCTGTTGCAGCG
>JBDTXV010000300.1:0-3953 GCA_040006015.1 Caldimonas sp. | reverse complement strand
CCGCCATCGCGCGCGGCGCCTTGCCGTCGAGATCGTCGCGCAGCGCGCCGTCGAGACTTGCGTAATCGGTCCAGCCGCCGGCCTTGCTGGTGCCGGCGCGCTCGCACATCAGGCGGATCGCCTCGGGCGTGTAGCCGCGCCGGCGCAGCCCGGCGATCGTCGGCATGCGCGGGTCGTCCCAGCCGTCGACGCTTCCGCTGTCGACGAGCGCCTTCAGCTTGCGCTTGCTCGTGATCACGTGCGTGACGTTCAGGCGCGCGAACTCGTACTGGTGCGGGCGCGGCCGCGCGAGCAGGCCCAGATCGCACAGCGTGTCGAGCAGCCAGTCGTAGAACGGACGCTGGTCCTCGAACTCGAGCGTGCAGATGCTGTGCGTGATGTTCTCGAGCGCGTCCTCGATCGGGTGCGCATAGGTGTACATCGGATAGATGCACCACGAGTCGCCGGTGTTGTGATGAGTCGCGCGCTTGATCCGGTAGAGCGCCGGGTCGCGCAGGTTGATGTTCGGGCTGGCCATGTCGATCTTCGCGCGCAGCACCGCGGCGCCGTCGGCGAGCTCGCCGGCGCGCATCGCGCGGAAGCGCGCGAGGTTCTCGGCCGGTGCGCGACTGCGGAACGGGCTGTCGGTGCCGGCGTGGCCGAAGTCGCCGCGGCGCGCGCGCATCTCGTCGGCGCTCTGCTCGTCGACGTAGGCGTGGCCGGCCGTGATCAGCGCCTCGGCGGCGCGATACATGAAATCGAAATAGTCGCTCGCGTAATAGAGATGGCTGACGCCGTTCGCATGCCAGTCGAAGCCGAGCCACTGCACCGCATCGAGGATGCTGTCGACGTATTCCTGCTCTTCCTTCTCCGGATTCGTGTCGTCGAAGCGCATGTGGCAGACGCCGCCGTATTCGGCCGCGAGGCCGAAGTTCAGCGTGATGCTCTTCGCGTGGCCGATGTGCAGATAGCCGTTCGGCTCGGGCGGAAAACGGGTCCGGATCCGCGCCGGATCGGGGGGGCCGGCGGCATGGTCCGCCGCATCGCCGGGAGCTCCGCCGAAATGGCGGCATGCATACGTGCCTTCGGCGAGATCGCGCTCGACGATGTGGCGCAGGAAGTTGCTCGCCTTCGGGGCTTCTTTGCTCGGATTCATGCAGTGCGGGGCGCAGGCGGGTGCGCTCGATTCTATGGGCCGGTGTCGCGGAGGGGCTGTGCGGCCGTTGCGAGCCGCGGACTCGTTTCGACACGATTGCTTTACGTTGCGTAACCGGCGCGGGTCAACATCGCGCAACGGCCCGGCGTTAATGGATGGAGGCACGCCTGCCGCGTGCCGCACACAGGAGTCGAAATGAAGCGCCCACTGATCCTCGCTCTCGCCGCATCCGCGACGCTGCTTTGCGCCGGCGCTGCGCAAGCGGGCAACGTGCACTGGTCCGTCGGCATCAACCTGCCGCCCGTGGCGACGCTGATCTCGAGCGGCCCGGTCTACTACCCTGCGCCCGCTCAGGTCTACTATCCGGCGCCGGTCGCCTATGCGCCGTATGCGCCGCCGGTCGTCTACGAGCAGCCCGAAGTCGTCTATGCCGAGCCGCAGGTCGTCTATCGCGCGCCGCGCGTGATCGGCTATGCGCCGCGCCTCTGGGAACGCACCGGCTACTACGCTCCGCGCCACGAAGGCCGCTGGGTGCCACCGGTTCGCGACTCGCGCTGGATCGCGCCTCGCGAGGGCCGGCGCTATCCGCACAACGAACGGTCCGAATACCGCTATTGAAAGCGCGGGTCGCGCCGGGCGTGGGTGATCGACCTACAGCCGGCGCGCTCGCAGGCTCACACGTTTCGGCGCGCCATTCCGATCCGCGCGCCACGGAAATCGGCTGACGATCGGTTCGTCCCTCAGCGCAAGGACGCGCGGCGCGATTCGGATTTGCATCGAGCCTTGCCGTTCACGAAATCAAGGAGCCAACATGAACATTCGTCCTCTCTCGACCGTCGTCGGCGTAACCGCGCTGGCGCTGATCACCGCCTGCTCGACGCCGATGCGTCGCGATGACCGCGTCGCGACGGCGCCAGGCTATGCGCAACCGGGCTATCAGCAGCCGGGCTACCAGCAGGGCGCGTATTCGCAATACGGACAGGTCCGTTCGATCGATGCCGTGCCGGTCGCGTCGCGCACGAGCGGCGGCGGCGCGGTGCTCGGCGCCGTGATCGGTGCGGTGCTAGGCAACCAGGTCGGCAGCGGCAGCGGCCGTGCGGTCGCGACCGGCGTCGGCGCCGTCGGCGGCGCGGTCGCCGGCAATGCGATCGAGAAGCGCACGCGTCGCGACGACGAGGTCTTTCGCGTCGGCGTCCGCTTCGATGACGGCAGCGTCCGCGACTTCGACTTCCAGCGCGTCGACGACCTGCGCGTCGGCGACCGCGTCAAGTGGGAAAACGGGCAGCTCGCGCGCCTCTGATCCTCTGAGCCGAAACGCCCCGGATCGGTCCAGTCACGACGCCGCGAGGCGTCCCCGGACCGCTTCGATGTGGGCGCGATTCGCGCCGAAGTCCTTGCTGCCGAGACGCGATGCCGAGCGCACCTGGATCGCATTCGCGACCGGATCGAACCAGAATTCGGCATCGTCGACGTACCGCATCATTCGGCTCGTGAATTGCACGTAGAGGTAGTCGGCTTCGCTGCGGATCACCTCGGTCCGCTCCATCTGTTCGACGATCGCCTTGATTTTCGCGATCGTCGCCGCGCCGCTGCCGATCACCGCCAGCGATGCGATGTTCGCGTAATCGCGCTGCGCGTGGTCCGGGTACAGCGCAGCCTGGCTCGACACGCTGTTCGGCGTCGGCGACGGCGCATGCAGTCGACCGTCGCGCACGCCGAGATCGGTCGGTGCGCGACCGCGCAGCAGTCCGGCCTGTCCGGCGAGCAGCGCCGCGAGCCCGATCGCGGTCGCGGCGATCAGGATCCATTTGACGACGACCATCGGCGCCTCCGCGCGGAGTCTCCCGCAGCGGCATTGTCACGGGGCCATCGGCCGCCCGTTGCTATATTCGACGCGGCGCGCCGACCGGCGCCGTTGCGAGGAATCCGTTCTGATGCCGATCTCCGTTGCGCGTGACACCCCGTCGCGCGATGCCAGCTCCGGCGCCGCGTGCCCGCCTGCTGCCGTCGCGTGCGAAGCCCTCTTCTGCGAGATGCCTCGACCGCGCGTCTCGAGCCCGGCCTTTGCGCGCCACGCTCGCATCGGCTCCCTGGCGCTCGCGCTGCTCGTCGCGAGCGCCTGCACGACCGTATCGCTCGAACCGGGGCCGAGCCAGCGGCCGGTGCCGGTCGCGTCGCCGCCGAGCCCGCCGCCGCGCGTTGAGCCACCGGCACCGGTCGCGCAGACGGCGCCGGTCGCGTCGTCGGCATTGCCGGCGCCGGTTCCGCTCGGCGAACCGCCGGCCTCGGCCGCCGCGCCGCCGTACGGACCCGCGGTCGCGGCGCGCTTCCCCGATCCGCCGGTCGCGTACCGGACGCCGGCGTTCGAGCCGGGACATGCGGCGCTGACGAGCAATGCCGAGCTGCACGCCGCGCTCGCCCGCCTCGCCGGCAACCACGGCCAGCGCAGTTCGGCGCCTGAGGTCAGGCTGCTGCCGCTCGGCACGTCGCAGACCGGCACGCCGATCGAGGCGCTGCTGTTGATGCACGCCGAACCCGGAGCGAGCGCGTCACCGGCCGGCCGCTTCGGCGTCGCGCTGGCGCCGGGACGGCCGACCGTGTTGCTGATCGGCCAGCAGCACGGCGACGAGCCAGCCGGCAGCGAGGCGCTGCTCGTCATTGCGCAGGAGCTCGCGCAGGGGTCGCTCGAATCGGTGCTCGACCGCATCAACGTCGTCGTGCTGCCGCGCGCCAATCCCGACGGCGCCGAAGCGAATCGGCGCACGACCGCGAGCGGCATCGATGCGAACCGCGACCATCTGCTGCTGAAGACGCCGGA
>JBDTXV010000299.1:0-3969 GCA_040006015.1 Caldimonas sp. | reverse complement strand
TTGCCGTCGAGATCGACGACTTCGAAGCGCCAGCCTTCCCATTCGACCGAATCGGAGGTCTCGGGCAGGCGCCCGAGCAGCAGCATGATCATTCCGGCGAGCGTGTTGTAGCGGCCGCGGTCTTCCTCGGGCAGCTCCTTCAGGTCGATGCGGTCCTTCAGTTCCGGCATCGGAATCAGGCCGTCGAAGAGCCAGCTGCCGTCGGGTCGCTGCACCGCCCAAGAGTCTTCGTCGGTGCGGGTGCTGAATTCGCCGGTGATCGCCTCGAGCACATCGCGCACCGTGATCATCCCCTGCACTTCGCCGTACTCGTCGACGACGAACACGAACTGCGCGCTCGATGCGCGGAAGTGGTCGAGCAGTTCCATCCCCGACAAGGTCTCGGGCACGAACACCGGCGCCTGCAGACCTTCGGTCAACGCCAGCGGCAGGCCCTGCATCACCTGCTGCAGCAGGCGCTGCGCCGAAATGATGCCGAGCACGTCGTCGAGGCCGCCGCGGCAGACCGGGTAGCGCGAATGCTCCTCGTCGGCGATCACGCGCAGCACGTCGTCGGGTGTCGCAGTCGCCTCGAGCCAGACGATCTCGGCGCGCGGAATCATCATCGAGCCGACCTGCCGGTCGTCGAGGCGGAACACGTTGCGCACCATCTGGTGTTCCTGCGCCTCGATGACGCCGGCGTCGAGCCCTTCCTCGAGGCTCGCGGCGATCTCCTCTTCGGTGACACTGCGGTCCGGGCCGCCGCGGATTCCCATCAGGCGCAGCGTCGCCTCGGTGCACCAGGACAGCAGCTTGACGAACGGCCGCGCGATCAGCGAGAGCCATTCCATCGGGCGCGCGACGAAGCGCGCGATCGTCTCGGGATACATCAACCCGAGACGCTTCGGCACGAGCTCGCCGAAGATGATCGTCATGAACGTGATGCTGACGACGACCATTGCGGTCGCCGCGATCTCGGCGGCGCGGTCGTGGATCGGGAACGTCGCATGCAGCCAATGTGCGAACGGCGCCGAGAACGCCGCGTCGCCGACGATCCCGTTCAGCACGCCGATCGACGTGATGCCGATCTGCACGACCGACAGGAATTTCGTCGGGTTGTCGTGCAGGTCCATTGCGTGCCGCGCGCCGGAATCGCCTGCTTCCACCATCACCTGGAGCCGCGCCTTGCGGCTCGCGGTGAGCGCCATTTCCGACATCGCGAACAGCGCGTTGAGGAAGATCAAAAAGAGCAGTAAGGCAACGTCCATGCGGGGCGCGCGGCATCGGGAGGCGACGAGCGTAGCAGAATCGCCGGAATGAACCGCTCGCCGCTGGACGAGATTCGACACCCGCCGCAGTCGCGCTCGAACGCGCCCGGACGACCGCGCGAGTGCTGAAATGGAGTACCTGATCGGCGACGTGCAGGGCTGCCGCGATGCGCTCGACCGCCTGCTCGGCGAGATCGGCTACACGCCGTCGCGCGACCGCATCTACGTGCTCGGCGATCTGGTCAATCGCGGGCCGCAATCGCTCGCGACGTTGCGGCGCCTGCGCAGTTTCGGCGACGCCGCGGTCTGCGTGCTCGGCAACCACGACTGGCATCTGCTCGCGGCCGCGCACGGCGTTCGACCGGTGCATGGCAGCGACACGCTCGACGACATCCTCGAGGCGCCCGATCGCGAAGCCTGGCTCGACTGGCTGCGCCAGCGCCGGATGGCAATCCACGAACACGGCTGGCTGATGCTGCATGCCGGGGTCGTGCCGCAATGGGATCTCGAGACGACGTTGCGCCTTGCCGGCGAAGTCGAGCGGCATCTGCAGAGCGAGGCGCTCGCCGACTTTCTGCACGTGATGTACGGCAACGAGCCTGCGCGATGGAGCGAATCGCTGACCGGCGCCGAGCGCCTGCGTTTCAGCGTCAACGTGATGACCCGGATCCGTTTCGTCGCCGCCGACGGCCGCCTCGATTTCAAGACCAAGGACGGCAGCGCGCCGCCGCCGCCCGGCCTCTATCGCTGGTTCGACGCGCCGGACCGGCGCACCGCCGGCATTCCGATCGCGTTCGGACACTGGTCGACGCTCGGGCTCGTGCAGCGGCCCGATCTGCTCGGTCTCGATACCGGCTGCGTCTGGGGCGGCAAGCTGACCGCGGTGCGCATCGACGGCGGACGCCGCGATGTGCTGCAGGTCGACTGCGACGAGGCTCAGCGGCCCGGCTGAGCGCCAAGCGGCGTCGCGGCGATCAACGGCGGGAAAGCACGGTACGTCGCGCCGGTCGCTGGATGAAAATCGATCTCGCCACACCGGTCGCGCGTCGCAGGCGCAAGGATCTTGTCGGCACACACACATGTCCGTTCACCGCGCTCTCCCTGCCCTCGCGGCCGCGCTGCTGTTCGGCGCGAGCACGCCGCTCGCGAAGCTGCTGGTCGGCGACATCGCGCCGCTGCTGCTCGCCGGACTGCTCTATCTCGGCAGCGGCATCGGCCTGACGCTCTTGCTCGCACTGCGGTTGATCGTGCGGCGGGACCGCAGCGCAGCGGCGCCGCTTGCGATTCCGCGCCGCGACATCGCGTGGCTGATCGGCGCAATCGTCGCCGGCGGTATGGCCGGCCCGGCGCTGTTGATGGCGGGCCTGGCGCGGAGCTCCGCCGCTTCGACGTCGCTGCTGCTCAATCTGGAAGGCGTCTTCACCGCGTTGATTGCATGGATCGCGTTCAACGAGAACGCCGACCGGCGCATCGTGCTCGGCATGCTCGCGATCGTCACGGGCGGCGTGCTGCTCTCGTGGCAGCCGGGCAGCGCGGCGCCGTCGGCCGGCACGCTGCTCGTCGTCGGCGCGTGTCTGTGCTGGGCCCTCGACAACAACCTGACCCGCAAGGTCTCGACCAACGACGCGATGCTGATCGCGTGCCTGAAGGGACTCGTCGCCGGGGCCTGCAATACCGCGCTGGCATTGGCCGGCGGCGGCACGCTGCCGGAGCACGGCGCGCTCGGTGCGGCTCTGCTGCTCGGCTTCGTCGGCTACGGCATCAGCCTCGCGCTTTTCGTCGTCGCGTTGCGCACGCTCGGAACGGCCCGCACCGGCGCCTATTTCTCCGTTGCGCCGCTGTTCGGCGTGCTGCTGTCGATCGCGCTCTGGCCGTCGATGCCGGGCTTGCCGTTCTGGGCCGCGGCCCTGCTGATGGGGTTCGGCGTCTGGCTGCATCTGCGCGAGCGTCATGCGCACATGCATGCGCATGAACCGCTCGAGCATGCGCACCGGCACGTTCACGACGAGCACCATCGACATCGACACGACTTCGCGTGGGACGGAAGCGAGCCGCACGCGCATCCGCATGCCCATGCGGTCTTGCGGCACCGCCATCCGCACTACCCGGATATCCATCACCGGCACGGGCACTGAGGGGAGCCTTCGCTCCGGCCGAATTCAATAGGAGATGGATGCCGGAGGGAATAGACGTGGTGCACGACGTCGGAGGGCCCGTCGATACAATCGGCGCGCCGTCGAGGAAGCGTGGCCGAGCGGTTGAAGGCACCGGTCTTGAAAACCGGCGAAGGGGAGACTCTTCCGTGGGTTCGAATCCCACCGCTTCCGCCACGTAGATCCGCTCCTAGTTAGGACGCGTCAGGCTCGTCGCGCTTCGAAGAGATGACGGATTTGTCGTCATCGGCATTCGCGGCGGCACCGCGCCGCGTCATCGACCCCTCGATCTTCCCGGCGTCCGGAAACAGCGCGGCCGCTTCCGCCTCGGTCATCCGAAACGTCGTCCGCGCGATTCGACCGCTGTTCGGATCGCGGTAATGCCAGCGCCAATATTCCACCTGCTTCACCGGTTCGCCTCGTAAACGCCAAGACGAGATCGTCGGGCCGACGACCGCGTCGGGATGCGCCGAGAAGCGAGCGTCTCTCAATGCAAATGTCGAATTCGTGCGTTCGCGACCCGGGTCCATACCCCTCAGCCCAGGGATCGTCGAACCGCGATCGATTCG
>JBDTXV010000298.1:0-3973 GCA_040006015.1 Caldimonas sp. | reverse complement strand
GGCGCGATCGTGCAGGTCTACGGCCCGAAGATGCTGCGCTACAAGGGCGTGCTGTACATGAAGGGCACCGACCGCAAGGTCATCTTCCAGGGCGTGCACCAGCTGATGGGCAGCGACATGGGGCCGAAGTGGGCGCCGGGCGAAAAGAAGAACACGAAGATGGTCTTCATCGGCCTGGACCTGCCGCGCGACGTCTTCCAGCAAGGACTGGAGCAGTGTCTGGTCTGACCCCCGGCGGGGCCTCCGATCGCCCGATCGAGGGCGCGGGAAACCGCTTTCGGCCGGCGTGAAAACTTTCCCGCATCGGCGCGAGCGCCATGGCTACAATCCGCGGCGGCCAAAACCCCCGGTCCACGGGGCCGTGCCCGGCGCAGCGGTCTAGGTGATCGTCGCGACGAGGCCCACCCTCTCGAGAGAAATCATGGTTCAGAAAGCGATCGCCAAGAAGCCTGCCGCGGCAAAGAAGCCGGCGGCCACCGGCAAGGCCGTGGTCGCGAAGAAGGCAAGCCCGGCTCGCGCGCCGGCGAAGACTCCCGCCCGAGCCCCGGTCGCGGCGAAGCCGAGGGCCGCGGCGCCGGCAAAGCCGGCGAGCTCGCTCGCGAAGAGCGCCAGTGCGGCCGCGAAGGCGGCGCTCGCGAAGGCCAAGCAAATCGCGCCGCCGGTCGCGAAGGCCGCCGCGGCGGTCGAGCCGGTCGCGGTCGCGGCCGTCGCGCACGCGACGCCGACAGCGTCCCCGGCACCGGCGACGCCGGCGCCACCGCCGCGCAAGGCCGGTCGGGGCGCTTCGAAATACGCGGTCGCGCAGGCCCCGATGCCGTTGCCGGCGCCGACCTCCCGATTCGCCGACCGCTTCGCGCCGCCGCGGCCGCCGACGCGGCAGATGAACAACCTGGAGCTCGATGTCCCGCGCGAGAAGCAGAAGTCCGACCCGAAGCTCGCCAACGCCTGGAAGACCAAAAGCGGTCGCGAGCTGACCGAGGCCGAGGTGCTGGCGATGCCGGATGCCGAATACATGAACGAGAAGCAGCTCGAGTTCTTCCGCACGAAGCTGCAGCAGCTGAAGGACGACCTGCTCAGCAACGCCGGCGAGACGACCGAGCATCTGCGCGAGGACACGTCGATCGTTCCCGACCCTGCCGATCGCGCGACGATCGAGGAGGAGCATGCGCTCGAACTGCGCACCCGCGACCGCGAGCGCAAGCTGCTGAAGAAGATCTCGCAGTCGATGACGCGCCTCGATTCGGGCGACTATGGTTTCTGTGACGAAACCGGCGAACCCATCGGCCTCGGACGGCTGATCGCACGCCCGACCGCTACACTGTCCCTGGAGGCCCAGCAGCGGCGTGAGCTCAAGCAGAAAATGTTCGGTGACTGATCCAGCCACGCGCCACCGGTCTCCCGGTCGGTCTCGGCTCGGTCCGTCGCGCTGAGGGGCACGATTCCGAGATGGCGGAACCCAAAGACACGACCAGCTTCTTTCGCAAAGTGGTCAAGTTCGTGGCCAATCCCGCCACGGAGTGGGCCGACCTCGACGCGCCGCCGGAAGATATCCGCGGCAACGAGTACGCGAAGGCCGAACTGAAGGCGATGATCGAGCGCAAGCGGCGCAACGACTTCGTCCGCAAGCGCGAGCTCGACATGCTGCGCAGCGTCCGCCGCGAAGGGCTGTCCGGCGAACAGCTCGCCGCGCTCGCCGGTTCGTCGCGCCTCGACGATTCCGAGCCGCGCCTTGCCGACAGCGGCGCGCGCCAGGAAAGCGGCGTGAAGGCGAAGATCGACGAGATCGAGCAGCAGATGGTCGGCGATCACTACCACTCGACGCGGCGCGGACCGGAAACCTATGTCGGGATGACCGAGCCGGCCCCGATCGATCTGCGCGCGGCGCGGATCAAGGCGGTGCCGCCGCTGACCGGCGGCGGAAGAGTCGAGGACCTGCCCGCCGTACCGGTCGAGCCGGTGCAGCCGCGAGCCCAGGCGCCAGCGCCCGCGCCGGCCGCGGCCCCTGCACCGGAGCCGAAGGCGCGCCCGCTGCCGGTTTCGCTGTTCGACATCGACACCGATTACGGCGCGCTTGCGCAAGCGGCTGCGCCGTCGAACGGCGAAGTCACGCACGACCCCGATCTCGACGAAGCGGTGATCGCGTTCGCGAACGCCGATTTCGAGCAGTGCGAGCATGCCCTGCTCGCGTTGACCGGCGCCAGCGGCGCGCGCGCGGAGCACGCCGAGACATGGCTCGCGCTGTTCGATCTCTATCGCGCGATCGGCCAGCAGCACAAGTTCGAGAGCCTCGCGCTCGACTATGCGCAGCAGTTCGACCGCTCGGCGCCGCAGTGGTTCTCGATGCCGCGCCTCGTCGCCGAAGCGGCGAGCGAGGAGCGTCCCGCCGGCCGCATGATCGAAGGCCAGGTCGGCTGGGTCTGCCCCGAGCACCTCGATGCCGAATGCGTCGCGACGCTCGCCGCGCGCACGCTGCAGATGCCGCTGCCCTGGGTCTTCGACTGGGCCGCGCTGAAGCGGATCGATGCCGAGGCGTGTGCGCGGCTCAGCGAGCTGTTCCGTGGCTGGATGCCGCAGGACATCGACATGCGCTGGTTGAGCGGCGAGCGCCTCTTCACGGTGCTGCAGGACGCCGCGCCGAACGGCGTCCGCGATGCCGATCCGGCGTTCTGGCAGCTGCGCCTCGACGCATTGCGAATGACGAACCGGCCCGACCAGTTCGACGAATCCGCGATCGACTATTGCGTCACGTACGAAGTCTCGCCACCGTCGTGGGAGCCGGCGCGCTGCGAGGTCCGCATCAGCGGTTCGAACAACGGCACGACGCAGCAGCCGCTCTCGGTCGTCAGCGACGTGTCGACTAGATTCCAGGAATCGCAGCTCAACGACGAGGCGTCGCTGGTCCAGGTCGACAGCGTCGAACTCTCGGGACAGCTGATCGGCGATATCGCCGCAACGCTCGGCAAGGTCGATACCGATCTCCGCAGCGCGGTCGTGATCAACGTGTCGTGCGCGCGGCTGATCCGGGTCGATTTCATCGCCGCCGGCGACCTGCTGAACTGGGTGCTCGCACGGCGCGCCGAGAACCGCAGCGTCAGCTTCACCGATGCCCACCGTATGGTCGCGCTGTTCTTCGGCGCGATGGGCATCAACGAGCACGCGACCGTGAAGGTGCGCACCGTCTGAACCGGCCGGCTGCGCTTGCGCCGCTTGAAATGCGCCGCCGGGCCACCATCTGCCGCCCATGGAAAACTACCACGGCACGACGATCCTGAGCGTGCGCCGCGGCAATGTGGTCGCACTCGGCGGCGACGGCCAGGTCACGCTCGGCAACGTGGTCGTCAAGTCGACCGCGCGCAAGGTCAGGAAGCTCTACCACGATCGCGTGCTGGCCGGCTTCGCCGGCGCGACCGCCGATGCGTTCACGCTGTTCGAGCGCTTCGAGGCGAAGCTCGAGAAGCACCAGGGCCATCTCGCGCGCGCCGCGATCGAGCTGACGAAGGACTGGCGCACCGACCGCGTGCTGCGCCGCCTCGAGGCGATGCTCGCGGTCGCCGACAAGGAAACCTCGCTGATCATCACCGGCAACGGCGACGTTCTCGAGCCCGAGCACGGCCTCGTCTCGATCGGATCGGGCGGCTCGTACGCCCAGGCGGCAGCGCGCGCCCTGCTCGAGTACACCGAGCTCGCGCCGCGCGACATCGTCAAGAAGTCGCTCGAGATCGCCGGCGAGCTCTGCATCTACACGAACCAGCACCATGTCATCGAATCGCTCGACTGAGGCCGCCGAGCCCGCCGGATCCGCCGCGGCGCCGTCGAAGGCGTTTCCGAACAGCGCGATGACGCCGCAGGAGATCGTCTCCGAGCTCGACCGCCACATCGTCGGCCAGGCCAAGGCCAAGCGCGCGGTCGCGATCGCGATGCGCAACCGCTGGCGGCGCCAGCAGGTCGACGAGGCGATGCGCGCCGAGATCAC
>JBDTXV010000297.1:0-3983 GCA_040006015.1 Caldimonas sp. | reverse complement strand
TTCAAGATCGTCGCCGAGAGCGGCGTCGCGGCCGGCATCCGCCGCGTCGAGGCGGTCACCGGCGAGAACGCGCTGGCCTACCTGCAGTCGCTAGAGACCGCGCTGCAGCGCGTCGCCGGCGCGCTGAAGTCGGCGCCGGCCGAGGTGCCGGCGCGGGTCGGGCAGGTGCTCGACCAGGTCCGCGCGCTCGAGAAGGAGCTCGCGATTGCGAAGGCTCGGCTCGCGTCGTCGCAGGGCGACGAGCTGGTCGCGCAGGCGGTCGACGTGAACGGGCTGAAGGTGCTCGCGGCGCGGCTCGAAGGCGCCGATGCGCGGACGCTGCGCGAGACGCTCGACAAGCTGAAGGACAAGCTGAAGAGCGCGGTGATCGTGCTCGCCGCGGTCGACGCCGGCCGGGTCCAGCTCGCCGCCGGCGTCACCGCCGACCGCACCGCGAAGATCAAGGCCGGCGAGCTCGTCAACCATGTCGCGCAGCAGGTCGGCGGCAAGGGCGGCGGCAAGGCCGACCTCGCGATGGCCGGCGGCTCCGATCCGAGCCGGCTCGGTGACGCGCTCGCATCGGTTCGGGCGTGGGTCGCGGAGCGCGCGTGAAGCGGGAGCGCGCGTGAAAGTACCCGGCGACGCGCTGCGGCCGGCTCGGGGAGGCGATCGATGACGATCACGATACGGCGCGCGACCATCGACGATGCCGCGGCGTTCGCGCGAATCATGGGCGACCCGGCCGTGCTTCCCGGGCTGATGCAGGTGCCGTACGCCGACGTTGCGCTCTGGCGCACGCGCCTCGCCGAATTCAGCGCGCCGGGCAGGCTCGATCTGCCGCTGGTTGCCGAGCTGCAGGGCGAGGTCGTCGGAATGGCGAGCCTGCATCCGGCTTCGCCGTCGCAGCGGCGTCGTCACGCGATGAAGCTCGGCATCGCGGTCGCCCCGGCGGCGCAGGGCCAGGGCGTCGGCCGCACGCTGATGGCGGCGCTCTGCGACTACGCCGACAACTGGTCCGGCACGTTGCGGATCGAGCTCGACGTCTACACCGACAACCCCGGCGCGCTGCGGCTTTACGAAAAATTCGGCTTCGTGATCGAGGGCACGCATCGCAACTACGCGCTGCGCAACGGCGCCTATGTCGACAGCTATTCGATGGCGCGGCTGCATCCGCATCCGCCCGGCATCGCCGCGGCGCCTTCGCAGCCGTGACGCGTTGCGGCGCCGTCGTCGTGCTCGCGGCGCTCGCCGGCGCGGGGCCGCCGGCGCTCGCGCAGCAGCGCGTCGAGTTCGCGAGCCTCGATCGGACCGCGGCTGCGCCGGTGCAGCTGGTCGGCCACTGGTTCGCGGCGAGCGGCGTCCAACCAGGGCAGGGCGTCCATGTCGGCGGCGATGCCGATGCGCTGCGGCGCTCGCGCGAACATCTCGCCGAATTCCTCGCGCGGCACTGAGCTCGTCGATGCAGGTCGCGCCTGAGCGCGGCTCGCGGCCAGCGTGCGTTCAGTCCGCCGGCGCCCAGAACACCGCGAACCACTCGTCCGGATCGGTCCAGCGCACCGGCGCGCCGAAGCCGGCCGCGCGCAACAGGTCAGCGAAGCCGTCGGCGGTGTACTTGTACGAGTTCTCGGTGTGGATCCGTTCGCCGGCTCTGAACGCGCGCTCGCCGCCGGGCCAGCGCACCGTGATGGCGGCGCGCGCTTCGAGGTGCATCTCGATGCGGGAGCGGGCGCTGTCGAAGAACGCGACATGGCGCCATTGCTCGGGCCTGAAGTCGCTTTCGATCAGCCGGTTCAGATGGCGCAGCAGGTTCAGGTTGAACGCCGCAGTGACGCCGAGCGCGTCGTCGTACGCGGCTTCGAGGATCGGCTCCGGCTTTGCCAGATCGACGCCGATCACGAGGCCACCGCCGCTCGCGCGGGCGCGGATCGCGCGCAGGAAGACGAGCGCCTCGTCGGGCGTGAAATTGCCGATGCTGGAGCCGGGGTAGAAGAACACCGGCCGGCCGTCGGTCAGCTCCGGCGGCAGCTCGAGATCGCGCGAGAAGTCGAGGCCGAGGCCGACGATCTCGGTCTGCGGATGTTCGCGCTGCACTCGCCGCAACGCGTCGCGCAGGAAGTCGACCGAGATGTCGACCGCGACATAGCGGCGCGGTTCGAGCAGCGGGAAGAGCCGGGTCGCCTTCGCGCAATTGCCGGCGCCCAGATCGATCAGCGTGATTCCGGTGCCGGTCCGCTGTGCGAGCTCGGCGCCCCAGCGCTCGAAGATAGCCGCCTCGGTGCGCGTCGGGTAGTACTCGGGCAGCTCGGTGATCGCTTCGAACAGATGCGAGCCGAGCCTGTCGTAGAAGAATTTCGGCGCTGCGCTGGCCGGCTGCGCGAGCAGTGCGGCCCGCGCATCGGCGCGCTCGTCGGTCGAGTCGGCGACGTGGGACTGGATGAATCGGGGCGCGCGCATCGCTCTCCTTCGCAGATTGGATCGGGGGGACTACGAGCGCCGGCAGTCGACGTGCCCGACGCAGGACAAGGACGCTCGTGCCGGTCCCGGCACCATACCTCCGGATCGCCCAGAATGCCGGGGATGCGAACGATCTCCGACCGCCGTTTTCAGCCGGCCCGGCGCCAGGCACTGCTCGCGGCGCTCGGCGCCGTCGGCGCCGGCTTCGCCGCGACCGATGCGCGCGCCGCCTACATGGTTCGGCCGTGGGCCGCCGGCAAGGCGGTACCGAAGCTCGACCTGCTCGATCTCGCCGGCAAGCAGTGGAGTCTCGCGGCGCAGCGCGGCCAGGTCGTCGTGATGAACTTCTGGGCCACGTGGTGCGAGCCGTGCCGGTCCGAGATGCCGTCGCTCGAGCTGCTCGCGCAGCGTCACGAGCACGACGGCGTCGCGGTCGTCGCGGTCAACTACCAGGAGTCGCTGCCGGCGATCCGGCGCTTCCTCGACGCGCAGCCGGTCACGCTGCCGATCCTGCTCGACCGCGACGGCGCGGCGACCGCTGCGTGGACCCCGCGCGTCTTCCCGAGCACGGTGCTGATCGACCGCGACGGCCAGCCACAGAAGCTCGTGCTCGGCGAAATGGACTGGACCGGCAGCGACGCGCGCGCGCTGGTCGGGCCGCTGGTCGCGCGGCCGAAGCCGACATGACCGGTCGCTGCGCCGCCGCGCCGATAATTCGCGGCAATTCCTGCCGCGATCCTTCTGAAGGAAATCAGCATGCCGAATCCGATGCCCGCATACCGTTCGAATCGCCGCCGTCCGCTGCTCGCGACCGGCGCTGCCGCCGTGAACGGCCGCTACGACACGCTCGATCCGGACAACTTCAAGTACACGATCACGGCGCGCGAGATTCCGGCTTGAAGCGCATGCGCAGCGGATTTCCGCACGCGACGGCGATCGCGGTCCGCGGGCCGGCATCGGTTCGGAGCGCGCGGTGAGCGATGCCGCGTCGTCGGGTTCGTCGATCGCGCCGGATGCGCCGCTCGCCGCGCTCGATCTCGCCGGCCGCCATATCGTCCTCGGCCTGTCCGGCGGCATCGCCTGCTACAAGTCGGCCGAGCTGGTCCGCGGCCTCGTGCAGGCCGGCGCGACGGTGCAGGTCGTGATGACCGAGGCGGCCGAGCGTTTCATCACCGCTGTGACGATGCAGGCGCTCTCGAACCGCGCGGTCTACACAAGCCAGTGGGACAGCCGCGAGCCGAACGGCATGGCCCACATCAACCTGACGCGCGCCGCCGATGCGGTGCTGGTCGCCCCGGCCAGCGCCGACTTCATCGCAAAGCTGGTCCACGGCCGCGCCGACGAGCTGCTGAGCCTGCTCTGCCTGGCGCGGCCGATCGAGCGCTGCCCGCTGTTGCTCGCGCCGGCGATGAACCGCGAGATGTGGGCCCATCCGGCGACGCGGCGCAATGTCGCGCAGGTCCAGGCCGACGGCGCGGTGCTGTTCGGCCCGGCGAGCGGCGACCAGGCCTGCGGCGAGATCGGCGACGGCCGCATGCTCGAGCCGGACG
>JBDTXV010000296.1:0-3990 GCA_040006015.1 Caldimonas sp. | reverse complement strand
AGGGCGACGAGTACGTCATCAACGGCCGCAAGTGGTGGACCAGCGGCGCCGGCGATCCGCGCTGCAAGATCTACATCTTCATGGGCAAGACCGACTTCGACGCGCCGCGCCATTCGCAGCAGTCGATGGTCCTGGTGCCGGCCGACACGAAGGGCGTCACGGTGCTGCGCCCGCTGTCGGTGTTCGGCTACGACGATGCGCCGCATGGGCACATGGAAGTGCTGTTCGAGAACGTCCGCGTCCCGGCGTCGAACATCCTGCTCGGTGAAGGCCGCGGCTTCGAGATCGCGCAGGGGCGCCTCGGCCCGGGGCGGATCCACCATTGCATGCGCCTCGTCGGCCTGGCCGAACGCGCGCTCGAGCTAATGTGCCGCCGCGCATCGTCGCGGGTCGCGTTCGGCCGCACCGTCGCCGAACAGGGCGTCACGCGCGAGCGCATCGCCGAAGCGCGCTGCCGCATCGACATGGCGCGCCTGCTGACATTGAAGGCCGCCTGGATCATGGACGTTGCCGGCAACAAGACCGCGAAGGCCGAGATCGCGATGATCAAGGTCGTCGCACCGAACATGGCCTGCCAGGTGATCGACTGGGCGATGCAGGTGCACGGGGGCGGCGGCGTCTCCGCCGATTTCCCGCTCGCCGGTTTCTATGCCGGGGCGCGCACGCTGCGCTTCGCCGACGGACCCGACGAGGTCCACCGCAACGCGATCGCGAAGCTCGAACTGGGCAAATACGCCTGAGCGCGCCGATACGACGCGCATCGCGCCGGCCGACCTGGCAACGGTCCAACGCGAACGCCCGATCTACTGGAGACGAATCGTGGAGGTGAGGAAATGATCGAGGTGTACTCGTGGGCGACACCGAATGGCCACAAGATCCACATCATGCTCGAGGAATGCGGGCTGCCGTATCGCGCGATCCCGGTGAACATCGGCGCTGGGGATCAATTCGCGCACGAGTTCCTCGCGATCAGCCCGAACAACAAGATTCCGGCGATCGTCGATCCCGACGGTCCCGACGGCAAGCCGATCTCGCTCTTCGAGTCGGGTGCGATCCTGGTCTATCTGGCCGGCAAGACCGGCCAGCTTTTGCCTTCCGACACGCGCGGCAAGTTCGCCGCACTCGAGTGGCTGATGTTCCAGATGGGCAGCGTCGGCCCGATGCTCGGTCAGGCGCATCACTTCCGCATCTACGCGCCGCAGAAGCTCGACTATGCGATCGAGCGCTACACCAACGAAGCGCGCCGGCTCTATGCGGTGATGGACGGCCGCCTCGCGAAGAGCCGCTACTTCGCGGGTCCGGAATACAGCATCGCCGACATCGCGATATTTCCGTGGCTGCGCTCGTGGAAGAACCAGGGCATCGACTGGACCGACTATCCGCACCTGAAGGGCTGGTTCGACGAGGTCTCGGCGCGTCCGGCGGTGCAGCGCGGCGTCGAGGTCCTCGCGGCGTTGCGCAAGCCGTTCGCCGGCGACAAGGAGCGCGAAGTCCTGTTCGGTGCGCGGCAGTATCAGCGCCATTGATTCGCGCGAACGACGCTGCGCAACGGGCCGACGCCCGCGAGATCTGCCGGGGTCGCCATGCAGCGATGATTTCGCAGCGTGACCCGGCGCGGACCGCCGCGGCAGTCACCCCGCGTTGATCGCCAAGCCATGTGCAGCAACTACCGCCCGGTGACTCGGCTCGACCGGTTGCTGGCGTTCTTCGGCGTCGAGCGCGCACGCGACGATCCGCCGCAGGATATTTTCCCGCTCGGTCTCGCCCCGTTCATTCGATCGCTTCGCGATGGGCGCGCCGACGGCGACCGGATCGTCGAGGACGGCATCTTCGGCCTGCTGCCGCATTTCGCGACCGAGGTCGCGTACGGCCGCAAGACCTACAACGCGCGCAGCGAGACCGTTGCGGTGCTCGCGAGCTTTCGACAGGCGTGGCGCGCCGGACAGCGCTGCATCGTGCCGGCCGAATGCTTCTTCGAAGCAAACTGGGATAGCGGCAAGGCCGTGCGCTGGCGCATCGGCCAGCCCGGCGACGTACCGCTCGGAATCGCCGGGATCTATGCGAGTTGGCGCCACCCCGACGGCCGCGAGATGTCGACGTTCGCAATGCTGACCGTGAACGCCGACGAGCACCCGGTGATGCGTCGCTTCCAGCGTCCGGGCGACGAAAAGCGAATGGTCGTGATCCTGCATCCCGACGACTACGACGCCTGGCTCCGCTGTCCCGTTGCCGACGCGCCGAAGTTGTTCCGCCTGTGGGACGGCGCGCTCGATACGAGCCCCGAGCCGCTGCCCCCTCGTCCGCCGAGCGCAGGAAGCCTGCGGACGCGGCGACTGCGCGCGCTAGAACCGCGCGCCGACGACGCGTCAGGCGAGCTCTTCGAATGAACTCGGCGGCGCGAAAGATAGCGTTAAGTGATTTCGAGAAAGATCAAATAAATACTTGTCCCATAATATAATAATGTCGGCGGACAGTACTGTGTTTTATGCTGATACAACTTGTCGCAAGTCGGATCCAAGGTTAAATCGGCGGTGGCGCCGGCCGTCATCTCGGTCCGTTTTGGTCCGGCGTTTACGTGGTGCAGACAGCTTTAATTGCACTTTTAGCCGAGGTTCACCTGCAAGGTCTCGGCCCGGCGTCGCCTGAGCCGTTCCGGCTCGTACCCCAGAACGAGGTCAAGACATGGGCGACGCGACGATCGGACAGTTGGCTAGAGAGGATGCGCGCCTAGACCCGAGCGCCTATCTGGGCTGCGATTGGGCGACGAAGAGTCGATCTGCAGAACTTATATGGTCGCAGTTCGACGTGTAGGCACTGATTGCTCCGATCAGACAATGACGCAAGCCACCTCGGTGGCAGAGATCACTTGGCCGGACCGGTCGTAGCCAAAAACCTGGTAGCAGTACTGCACGTTGAAGATCACAGAGGCATCGATCAGGACGGATGAAGCCAGGCCCGCAGCCAACGTCGCGCCATCACGGGTTACCGTGTAGCTGTAGACAGCGGGATCGTCACTCCAGTCGATCTGGATGGTAAGCGGCCCAGGTCGGCTGAGCACGACGTCCAAACGCGCTACCGAAATCCCGCCTCCCACGACGACCACGCCCACGTCGGCGCTTCCGCCACCTCCGCAACCTACGATGGACAGGACGAAGGCCAGCGCGAGTGTTCCATACCAGGCTCTCTGACGTTTCATCGTGGCTCCTTCGGTGGTTGCAATCCCCGAGCAATCGGGCGGCCCGGCCTCACATCAGCGAGACTCGGGCCTGCACCGCCTGCAGACCGGTTGATGCCTCGTCGGCGAGCGCGCGGTCGTCGATGCGGCGCTGCTGGCGAAATGTCGGAGTGTGCGTCGGTGGCGAGGCTGCAGGGCGCAATGCCTTGCAGCCGACTCCAGCGGCGCAACGCGGCTAGAGTCCGAGGTCCGCAGTACCCGCCTTCCGGCCTTCGCACGATGATCAGCTTGTCCCGTTCCCATGTGTTAAAGGGTTTGCTCGGATGCGCCATGGTCGCGGCGTTTGCATGCGGCAACCTGGCAGTCGCGCAGCAGGTTCTGCGCATCACGGCCATCCCCGACGAATCGCCGACCGAGTTGGCACGCAAGGCCGCACCTCTGGTGAAATACCTCGAATCCAAGCTTGCGATGAAGGTCGAGTTCACGCCCGTCACCGACTACGCAGCGGCCGTCGAAACCTTGGTGAACAAGAAGATCGACCTGGCCTGGTTCGGCGGGTTCACCTTCGTGCAGGCCCATGTGCGCTCAGGTGGCAAGGTGATCCCGTTGGTGCAGCGCGAGGAGGACGCGAAGTTCCGTTCGGTGTTCATCACCGGCGACCCTGCGATCCAGACCCTGGCCGACCTGAAGGGCAAGGACGTGAGCTTCGGCTCGCAGAGCAGTACCTCGGGCCACCTGATGCCGCGCAGCTTCCTTCTGCAGGCCGGCATCAACCCCGACAAGGACTTCCGCCGTGTCGCCTACAGCGGCGCGCA
>JBDTXV010000295.1:0-4016 GCA_040006015.1 Caldimonas sp. | reverse complement strand
GCGGCCATGATCTTCGTGACGACCGACAGCACGATCAGCAGGAACGTGAACTGCGGCAGATGCGAGCCGACGCTGAGGTCGGCGCTGCGGCGCGTGCGCGGTGCCTCGCCGACCGCGGCGTCGATCTCGGCCTGCGCCTCCTCGATCGCGCGCTCGATCTCGTCGGAATCGACGTTGTCGGGCAGCTTGATGTGGACCTCGCCGCGGCCGCTCTTGCGCGCGGGCGGCGGTGCCGATGCGTCGCGATCGGGGACGGCCGGCACCTCGTCCGCAGCCGCATCCGACGCGCGCGCGGCCGAGGCCGAGCCTCTCGGCGCCCGCTTGATGTGCACGCCGCTCTTGTCGATGTTGATCTCGTAGGCGCGGCCTTGCTTGTCGGCGCCGTCGATCGAGACCTTCGGCGCGCTCTTGCGGAACGACGGCGGCATCGGCGGCATCGCGCTCGGGCTCGCGCCCCATTTCGTGCTCAGCGGCGGCAGCTCGGACAGGATGCCGGAGGCGATCATCGCAAGGATCGACAGCAGCACGAAGCGCTTCCAGCTGATGCTGTCGAGCCAGCGCGCGTAGGCGACGAAGGCCTGGCGCAGTCCGGCGAGGAAGCCGGAGGAGCCGGCACCAGCGGGCGTGCGATCGGTCGAGGGAGCGTCCATGCAGGCACTTTAAGGGCCGCGCCGGCGCCGGCCTATCGGCTTGCGACGGGCTGCGCGGGCGCGTCGACAGCCTGCATCCGCCGGGGACGGCCGGTGGCGCGAGGCCCTCGGATGGGGATGCCGGCGGCGCCGCGGCGCGGGCCGACCTTCGATTCGCGCGAGGCTCGCCCGGATTCGAACCGACCGACGACCGCGCATGACGACCCGCGAGTTCCGCACCGGCATTTCCGGCTGGCGCTACGAGCCGTGGTCGTCGCGCCGCGCCGGGGCGCGCAGCGCCAGACGGATTGAGCCGCTGCGCAACGCACAATCGCGTCTTTCCGCACTGCCCCGAACCGATGCCTCCGACCGATCCCCCTGCCGCGCCAGCCGACTGCGCGCAGCAACTGAAGCAGCTCTGGCCGGCGCTCTTCGTCGGCGCGCCGAAGCCGCTGAAGCTGCGGATCCAGCTCGACATCCAGCAGCGTGCGGCCGGCACGTTCACGAAGCAGGCGCTGTCGGCGTTCTTTCGCCGCTACACCGGCAGCACGTCGTACCTGCTCGCGATCGCCAACGGCAGCGAGCGCTTCGATCTCGACGGCCAGCCCGCCGGCCCGATCGCCGACGAGCACCGCCAGGCCGCCCGCGACGAGCTCGGGCGGCGGCGCGCGAACCACGAGGCGCGGCGCGATCTCGAGGAGCAGCAGCGGCGCAACCGCGCCGGGCTGCTGCACGACTTCGAGCGGACGACGTTGACGCGGGCCAACTTCTGCGCGCTGAAGCAGGTCGACGAGGCCGAGCTCGACGGGCTGCTCGAGATCGCGCGGCAGGAGGCTGCGCAATATCGCGGAGCGGAGCCGCAGCGGCCCCGGCGGCAGGAGCCGCAGAACCCGGCAGAGCGCCCTCACATTGATCCCCGGCGCCCCCGGCCTCCCGACTCGCGACCGCGCGTCGCCGGGCATCGCGCACCGGTACCACGCGACGACGACCCTCGAGCACCCGCACGACGCGACGACGATCCTCGCGCGTCGGACCCGCGTCCGCCGAAGCCGCGCGGCTGATTCGCCCGAGCCCGCCGCGGCGCGATCGGCTCAGCCGAAAACGCTGTGCAACGCGCGCCCGAATGCCGCAGCGTCGGTAAGCAGCACGAACGCGAGACCGGCGAGCGCGCCCGTCAGATGCGCGTCGTGGTTGACGCGTCCGTGCGCGTGGCGCGACGCATACCCGGTGTAGGCGAGGTAAGCGAGCGCGAACAGCGGCGCCGGAATCGGCACCGGCAGCGGCAGCATGTAGATCGAGCCGGTCGGGCGATAGACGATCGACGCGAACAGCACCGCGAGGATCGCGCCGGAGGCGCCGAGCGATCGATAGTCGGGCTCGCGCCGGTGCTTCAAATACGTGCCGGCATCGCTCGCGAGCAGGCCAAAAAGATAGAGGGCGACGAAGCGCGCCGAGCCGATCGTTCGCTCGAGCTGGAACGCGAAGGCCCAGAACGTGAACGCGTTGAACAGCAGGTGCGCGGCATCGGCGTGGACGAATGCGCTCGTGACGAGCGTCGCGTACTCGCGCCGCGGCACGAGCCAGTACGGGCGCAGCAGGTTGCGCTCGATCAGCGTCGGCGCGATCGCGAGGCCGGCGAAGCCCGCGAGCAGGATCGCAGCGAGCAGCGACACCGATGCGGGCGCACCGTTGGACAAGGCGAAGATTCTTTGCACTTGAGCCCGTTGGCGATCGTGTCGCGCTGGCTGCGCAACGGCGCCACGGACCGACGCGGCGGCTGAGCCTTGGCGCCGAAGATGATCGGCGGCGCGTGGCATCGCGTCAATGGGAGCATCGCGCATCGAGCGCTGGCCGCCGCAGCGACGGCGCGCTGCGCTTTCGAATCGGAAACTCCGCCGAAGCGCTGCGGCGCCGCGGCGCCGCGATCAGGCGCCATCGGGAGCCACTTCGAGCGCCGCTTCGCGCGCGATGTAGGGCACGTAGCGAAAATCGCGGATCGCAGAGACGCGTCCGTCGCGCAGCGTCAGTTCGATGAAGTAGCCTGGCCGCTCGAACCCCGCCTGCGTCGCGACGGCGAGCACCTCGCGATCGTCGAGCCATGCCGGCGCGAGATGCCAGCCGGGCCGACGGTCGTAGTTCGAGAAATAGAGGCCCACCGCACGCCGGCCGGCGGCCTTGCGGCGTGATACCAGGTCGAGCCTGACATCGTCGGCGAGCATCGAGCGCACGCCGTCCCAGTCGTGCGCGTTGAACAGGCTCGCATAGCGCGCCAGCACCGGCGATGGCGCGCGCGGCGCCGCAGGCCCGGTCGCGCCGGCCTGCTCGAGCAGCTGCGCGCGGCCGCGGTGCAGCGCGGCCTTGACCGCGGGCACGCTGAGCTCGAGCTGGTCGGCGATCTCGTCGAGCGAATGGTCGAGCACGTCCTTCAGGATCACGCACGCGCGCTGCGCCGGCGCCAGCCTCAGGAACGACGCGATCGCGGCGCGCACGGCCTGGCTGCGGGCGAGCGCGCCGTCGGGTTCGCCGCGCTCTTCGGCGGCAACTTCGGCGGCTTCGTCAAGCGGCAGCGTCGCGCGATAGCTCTCGCGCCGCAGGTGATCGATCGCCCGGTTGTGGGCGATGCGGAACAACCACGGCCGCAGCGTCGGCAGCTCCTGCAGCTCCGAGAGCTGGTAGTAGGCGCGGGCGAGCGTGTCCTGCACGACGTCTTCGCCGTCGGTGACGGAGCCGGTCATCCGCGCGCAGTAGCGATGCAGGTCGGCGCGCACGTCGCCGACCAGCGCGAGGAAGCGGCGCCGGCCGTCTTCGAGCGTCGCGATGATCGACGCGGCGCCGTCGTCGACCGGCTCCGTCATCGGTCGAAGAACCGGTACGAGCCGATCTCGTGCATCTCGACCCGCACCGGCGGCGTTTCGCAGCGCTCCTTGACGCCGGCCGCGAACGCCTTGAACGCCGCGAGCTCGGTCAGCGCGTTGCTCGCGCCGACGGCATCGTCGTGCGAGACGATGTGGACGAAGCTGACGCCGTCGCCGAGGCGAAACGTCGCGTAGCGCAGCCCCGGCGGCCGCACCGTCTCGAGCTCGCGGTACACCGCGGCCGCGAGGCGTTCGTTCTCGGCCACGCGGTCGGGCTTGAGCTTGTAGCTGACCATGTGCTTCATCGTCTGATCCTTTCCCGGCCAGGCCGGATCGTTGCCGCGGAACCTGCCGATCGTCTTCGCAAACGCACGGCGCTGCAGACAAGACGCTCGGCGACGCCGAAAGGATGCGGTCGACGCGGCTACTTTCCCGGAATGCGCGCCGATTGCGGCGAGCCGAGATGGACGCCGGCATCGAGCAGCAGCAGCTCGCCGGTCACGGTGCGCGCGCCGTCGACCAGCCACAGCAC
>JBDTXV010000294.1:0-4021 GCA_040006015.1 Caldimonas sp. | reverse complement strand
GCGCGAGCCAGGACCGCGTCGCCGATTCGAGCGCGATCGCGGCCGAGGTGCTGAATGCGATTCCGGTCGTGCAGAGCTATACGCAGGAACGGCGCGAAGCGGAGCGCTTCGCGGTCGCGACCGAGAACGCGTTCGGCACCGCGATCCGGCGCACGCGGATGCGCTCGATGCTGGTCGCGTTCATCATCAGCGCGACGTTCGGCGCGCTGCTCTGGGGCCTGTACCAAGGGACGCAGGCGGTGCTGCGCGGCGACGTCACGGCCGGACATCTGGGCCAGACCGTCGTCTACGTGATCATCCTGGTCAGCAGCGTCGCGGTGCTGTCCGAGGTCTACGGCGACCTGCTGCGCGCCGCCGGCGCGACCGAGCGGCTGATCGAGCTGCTCGAGATGCGCTCGCCGATCGTCTCGCCGGCGCGGCCGGCGGCGTTCGGTCCCGCGCTCGGCGGCTCGGCGGTCGCACTGCGCGACGTCACGTTCCGCTATCCGTCTCGGCCGCAGCATCCGACCTTGATCCACTTCGACCTCGACGTGCGCCCCGGCGAGACCGTCGCGCTGGTCGGGCCGAGCGGCGCCGGCAAGAGCACGGTGTTCCAGCTGCTGCTGCGCTTCTACGACGTCGGCACCGGCGCGGTGCTGATCGACGGCGTCCCGGTCTCGGCGCTCGCGCTCGATGCGCTGCGCGAGCGCATCGGCATCGTGCCGCAAGACAGCGTGATCTTCTCCGCCGATGCGATGGAGAACATCCGTTACGGCAGGCCGGCGGCGAGCGATGCCGAGGTCATTGCAGCGGCACGCGCCGCGTTCGCGGACGACTTCATCGCCGCGCTGCCCGATGGCTACCGGACCTTCCTCGGCGAGCGCGGCGTGCGCTTGTCGGGCGGCCAGCGCCAGCGCATCAGCATCGCGCGGGCGATGCTGAAGAATCCGCCGCTGCTGCTGCTCGACGAAGCGACCAGCGCGCTCGATGCCGAAAGCGAGCGCATGGTCCAGGCCGCGCTCGAATCGGCGATGAAGGACCGCACGACGCTCGTGATCGCGCACCGGCTCGCGACGGTGCAGCGCGCCGACCGCATCGTCGTGATGGAAGCCGGAGAGATCGTCGAGACCGGCACCCACGTCGAGCTCGCCGCGGCAGGCGGGCTCTATGCGCGTCTCGCGGCGCTGCAGTTCGAGCAATGACGTGCGGTTCGCTCGATGCCCGACAGCCCGAGGCGATGCGGATAATCGACGCCGAACCTGCAGGTGCCTTGATGACCGAAACCGATCGCCGCCCGATCCGCTCGCAATACGAGGATTTCATGCGCCATGTCGCGACGCACGGCGTCGCGAAAGCCGACCGCACCGGCACCGGAACGAAGAGCGTGTTCGGCCACCAGATGCGCTTCGACCTGGCCGAAGGCTTCCCCCTGGTGACGACGAAGAAGGTGCACCTGAAGTCGATCATCCTCGAGTTGCTCTGGTTCCTGCGCGGCGACAGCAACGCGCACTGGCTGCAGGAGCGCGGCGTGACGATCTGGAACGAATGGGCCCGGCCCGACGGCGAGCTCGGCCCGGTCTACGGCGTGCAATGGCGCTCGTGGCCGACGCCGGACGGCGGCCACATCGACCAGATCGCCGAGGTCGTCAGGCAGCTTCGCGGCAACCCCGATTCGCGTCGCATCATCGTCAGCGCGTGGAACGTCGCGGCGCTGCCCGAGATGGCGCTGCTGCCGTGCCACGCGTTCTTCCAGTTCTACGTCGCGCCTGCGCTCGGCGCGGGCGCGCGCGGCAAGCTCAGCTGCCAGCTCTATCAGCGCAGCGCCGACGTCTTCCTCGGCGTCCCGTTCAACATCGCGAGCTATGCGCTCCTGACGCACATGCTCGCGCAGCAATGCGATCTCGACGTCGGCGACTTCATCTGGACCGGCGGCGACTGCCACATCTACAGCAACCACGCCGAGCAGGTCCGCGACCAGCTGTCGCGCACGCCCTTCCCATATCCGACGTTGCGGCTCCGGCGCCGGCCGGCCTCGATCTTCGAATACGAGTACGACGATTTCGAGGTCGTCGACTATCGCCACCATCCGGCGATCAAGGCGCCGGTCGCGGTGTAACGGGCGCCGGAAATTCGTAAAAGGCGGGGCTTTCGCGGCTTACTTCCTCGCTTCGAATTGGAGCATCGGTGTACCGTCTGCGCTGATGCCTAGTCTTCGATTCCGTCGCTGCGTATTTGCCTGCGCGTCAACGCCGTGTCCAAAGAACTGACCCCCTTCCCGATCCTGGATCTCGCTTCGCCCGAGCGCTGGCAATGGCCGGTGCCGCCGTTCACCTGGCGCCATCTGCCGGCGCCGGCCAACGACGTCGCGCAGCCGTGCCGCATCGAGATCCGCGGCGGCACGACGGTCGAGGGCGACATGCTCGACTTCGATCCGGGCGCGCGCACGCTGAGCTTCCGCGCGACGCCGCAAGGCGCTTCGGTTTCGATCCCGTTCACGCGCTTCAGCCGGCTGACCCTGACGACACCGCTGCAACCGGCGCAGCAGATTGCCGGCGCGCCGATCGAGCGCGTGCCGGCCGCCGCGCAGGAGCGCGAATACCGACTGTACGCGGGCGGCTCCGCCGAGGCGCTGACGGGACGCAGCGCCGGTCACATCGAGACCGACGACGGGCTCTATCTGTTCACACCGTACAACGAAGAGGCTTCGCTGCTGCGCGTCTTCGTGCCGCGCACGGCCTACACGCGCCACGAGTTCGGCGCTTCGGCCGAGGAAGTCGCTGCGAGCCGCTGGATCGCGACGCCGGAGGCATTGCTCGCGGCGATCGAGCGCCAGCAGCGGATGCCGGTGCTGCCGCTCGGCCATTCGCTGCTCGAGCTCGGCCTGCTGACGCAGGAACAGCTCGACCGCGCGCTGGCGCGCCATCCCGACAACAAGCCGCTCGGCGAGACGCTGGTCGCGCAAGGCCTGATCACGCGCGCGGACCTGCAGACCGCGCTCGCGCACAAGATGGGCTATCCGCTCGTCGACCTGTCGCGGTTCCCGATCGACAACGCAGCGGTCGCGAAGCTGCCGCAGCGCATCGCGGTCGGCTTCCGGACGCTGCCGCTGATGCTCGACGGCACCCGGCTGATCGTCACGGTCGACAACCCGTCGCGGGTCGTCAAGCTGCGCGCGATCCATGCGATCGCCGACGTCACGGTGGTGCCGGTGCTCGCGCCGAAGATTCAGATCGTCACGGCGCTGGCGCGGCTCGCCGAAGACGTATGGGCGAGCCACGTGCCGCAACGGATCGCGTTCTTCGCAACGACGGTCTGACCGCGGTCTGACGGCGGCAAGACGCCGCCTCTTTCGCGACGCCCCGCTCGGTTCCCGGCACTGTCCGGGTCTTCGGTACTCCGGCCGACATCACGTCGACCGCGCCAGACACTGGCGATCAGGTTCCGACTTTCCGCTTCGGCTGGGTCTCCGCGAACGACGCATTCGCCGGCAGCGCCGACGCGCGGCGCGCCAGCACTTCGGCCGCGCGCGCCTGCGCGCTCGCGATGTCTTCGTCGGTCACCGGTCGGGTCTGGCCGAACAGCGACGGCTTGAACGCGGCGGTCCGCTCGCGGTCGTCGCTCGCCCACAGCAACAGCGCGCGCGCCGACATCGGCTTCGCGAACAGATAGCCCTGCAGTTCGTCGCAACCCATCTGGATCAGGATGTCGCGCTGCCGTTCGGTCTCGACGCCTTCGGCGACGACCTTCAGGCCAAGCGCATGCGTCAGGTGGATCACCGCATCGACGACCGCGCGCGCATCGGCGCTGCTCTCCAGATCCATCACGAAACTGCGGTCGATCTTCAGTTCTTCGGCCGGCAGCTTGCGCAGATACGAAAGGCTCGAATAGCCGGTGCCGAAGTCGTCGATCGACAGATGCACGCCGGTTTCGCCGAGGCGGCGGAACGTCGTCTGCGTCGCCTTCGTGTCCTCCATCGCGACCGATTCGGTGATCTCGCAGGTCAGCAGCGACGGATCGATGCGGTGCCGCGCCAGCGCCGTCG
>JBDTXV010000293.1:0-4024 GCA_040006015.1 Caldimonas sp. | reverse complement strand
CCCGAGACGCCGACTTCTTCGTGCCGCTGCACGAGCGCGTGCGCAAGGCGCGGCGTGTCCAGGCCGACCTGTTCGTCTCGATCCATGCCGATGCGTTCATGACGCCGCAGGCGCGCGGCGCTTCGGTGTTCGCACTCAGTGAAAGCGGCGCGAGCAGCTCGGCGGCGCGCTGGATGGCCGAGCGCGAGAACGCGGCCGACCGCATCGGCGGCGTCAACATCAAGGCGCGCGACCCGACCGTGCAGCGCGCGATCCTCGACATGAGCACGACCGCGCAGATCAAGGACAGCCTGAAGCTCGGCGGCGAGGTGCTCGGCCAGATCGGCAAGGTCGGACGGCTGCACAAGGGCAGTGTCGAACAGGCCGGCTTCGCGGTGCTGAAGGCGCCCGACGTGCCGTCGATCCTGGTCGAATCGGCGTTCATCTCGAACCCGGAAGAAGAGGCGAAGCTGCGCGACCCGGACTATCAGGTCCGCCTCGTCGAGGCGTTGACGACCGGGATCAGCCGCTACTTCGCGCGCAACCCGCCGCTGGCGCGGAGCCGGCAGCTGTAGCGGCGCGCGCGCCGCGTCAGGCGGTCACGTCGACCAGGCTGCCGACTTGCGAAGTCCGGGTGCCGCTGATCGCGTCGGGCCGGATCGCCTGCGCGAGCGTATGCAGGAACAGGCTCAGCTTGTCGGCGAGCTCGGACGCCGTCGCGGCACCGGCTTGAGGCTGCAGCGCACCGACCAGCGACGAAAACGCCTCGAGCAGCGGGTTCGACGAGGTCGAGGCCGTCGCGGTGGCGGCGGTGGTCGCGCTCGCCGCAGTCGTTGCGGCAGTCGCGGTCGTCGCAGCGGTAGAGGTCGTCGAGCTCGTTGCGTTCGTCGCCGTCGTGGCGGTCGCGGCCGTGTCGCTCGTCGCGATCGTCGCGGCCGTAGCCGGGATTGCTGCTGCGGTCGGCGACGCGGTCGTCGCCGCCGGATCGCTCGTGCTGCCGGGTGCGGTCGTCGTGTCCGTTGCGCCGGTCGTCGCCGCGGTGCCGGTCGGTGTCGTCGTGCTGCCGCCCGTCGATGCGCCGAGCGTCTGCGCAAGCGCTTCGAGGCGATGGGCCAGGTCGCCGTAGCCGCGCCCCCAGCCGTAATGATGTCCGTGGTCGTGCCGCGCCGCGGCGGTCCGGCCGGCGTCGTCACCGGAAGACGCATCGGTCTTGCCGCCGCTGCGCAGCGCCTGCGCGAGTGCATAGGCGAATTGAGCGACGGCCGAGTCGACAGTCGCCGGGGCGGTCGCATCGGTGGCGGCCTTGGCATCTGCCGGCGCGGTCGCGCCCGCCGTCGTTGCAGTCGTCCCGGACGCGGTGGTTCCGGATGCGGTGGTTCCTGATGCTGCGGCCGTTCCGTCCGCGGCGGCTGCCGTCGAAGGGGTCTCGCCCGGTCCCGCGCTTTCGGCGACGGTCGCCGACGCGGTTGCGGCAGTCGCTGCGGCGGCCGAGGTCGGCGTCGACGACGTCGCGAGGCCGATTTCGCGCATCGCCGCCATCATCGCTTCGACCAGACGGTTCTGCGGGACGCTGTGGCGCTTTTCCTCGCGATCGGCGGCGCGGCCGTGCGACGGCGGCCGGTCCTGCGCGGCGGCGGCGGCACGGGCGCGGTCCGGCGCGTAGGTGTTGACGGCAAGAGAGAGCGGCGTGATCGACATGGCGTGTACCTCGGTTTCGGCACGACCGCGATCGATGGATCTGCGGCGCCGATGGAACGTTCTCGGCCGCCGGCCCAAAAATATTCACCGCGATTGTGTAAAACGTCGTAACGACGACGGCCGCGATGTCGCGGATTCGCATCGCACCGCGACGCCCTCGGGAAACTGCAGCGGCTATCGGACCTCGGCCGCACTGCGGCATCATTCACGTTCCGACAGCCCAAAGCGCCGATCCGGCGACGGAGAGATTCGATGCTGCATCCCCAGGCCCAGGCGCTGCTGCGTCTGATCGAAGAGCGCGGCGTGCCGCCGACGCATACGTTGACGCCGACCGACGCGCGGGCCCTCTATCGCGACCGGCGCGCGCTGACCCAGCCCGTGCCGCCGCAGGTCGGCGAGATCCGCGAGCTCGGTGCCGACGGACCGCACGGCCCGATTCCGCTGCGCCTGTACCGCCCGCTCGCCGACGGCGCCGCGCCCCGCGCCGCGCTGCCGGTGCTGGTCTACTTCCACGGCGGCGGCTGGGTCATCGGCGACCTCGAAACGCATGACACGCTGTGCCGCGAGCTCGCGAACGGCTCCGGCTGCGCGGTCGTCGCGGTCGATTACCGGATGGGACCGGAGCACCGCTTCCCGGCCGCGGTCGACGACTGCATCGCCGCGACCTACTGGGTCCGGCGCGAAGCCGCCGCGCTCGACCTCGACCCGAGCCGCCTCGCGGTCGGCGGCGACAGCGCCGGCGGCAACCTCGCCGCAGTCGTCGCGATCGCGGCGCGCGATGCCGGCGATCTGCCGATCGCCTATCAGCTGCTGATCTATCCGGCCACCGACATGCGCCGCGGCGCGCCGTCGCACACGACGAACGGCGAAGGCTATCTGCTGACGCGCGACTCGATCGCGTACTTCCACGACCACTACATCACGCGGGCCGAGCACGATCTCGACTGGCGCGCATCGCCGCTGCTCCATCCGGACCTGTCGAAGCTGCCGCCCGCCCTCGTGCTGACCGCCGGCTACGACCCGCTGCGCGACGAGGGCCACGACTACGCAGTGCGGCTGACGCAGGCCGGCAGCCGGGCGAGCTATGTCTGCTTCGAGCGCCAGATCCACGGCTTCATCCTGATGGGCGGCGTGCTCGACGAAGGCAATGTCGCGGTCTCGCTGTGTGCGGCCGAGCTGCGTCGGTCATTGAAGCCGGGCGCCTGATCCGGCGTGCCGCGCCCCGGCGACCTTGCCCTGCGCGCCGATTCGGCGTGCAATCCGACTTGCGTAGTTCCTATCGACGATGCCGTGCGGAGTCGAACGGAATAGCGTCCCAATGCGCGGCACGCGCCGATCGAAACTCAACCGGGAGAACTCGAATGTCGAAGAATCTCTTGCTCTTCAGCCTGATCGCCGGGCTCGGTGTAGGCGGCTGCGCCGCGCCGCAGAGGATACTTACGA
Source organism: Caldimonas sp. (assembly GCA_040006015.1). GTDB lineage: Bacteria > Pseudomonadota > Gammaproteobacteria > Burkholderiales > Burkholderiaceae_C > Schlegelella_A. The sequence continues at coordinate 904 of JBDTXV010000293.1, read as the reverse complement.
CGGGCTGTGATTCGCAGAACAACTGCTCGGTCGCGGTCAATGTCACGAACTGCATCGTCACGGTCGAGCCCGAAACGCTTTCCGTGCCGCCACCGCGCCAAGTAGCCAAGAAGATCACCTGGGAACTCAACGCATCGAGCGACTACATGTTCGCTCCGAACGGCATCGAGATAACGAACCCCGACGGCGAGTTCGACGGCAGTAACCTGCATGGCAACGGCAAGAAGTTCAAGTGGAACGACAAGCACACGAAGGCGGGGGATTACAAGTATTCGGTCAGCGTCTACAAGACCGGCGACGATCCGAAAGCGTGTCCGAAATACGACCCGCTGATCTCGAACCAGTGACGCGCGGCGCCGGTCGCTGCTTGCGACCAGGCCCCGGAGTCAGGCCGCAGCCTTGCGCCGGGCGCGCCACGCGCCGAACAGCACCAGCAGCCCCGGCAGCAGGATCGCGGCCCAGATGATCTTGTCGAGGTGCTCCTTGACCCACGGCACGTTGCCGAACGCGTAGCCGGCCAGGGTCACGCTGCCGACCCAGAGCACGCCGCCGCTGACGTCGTACAGCGTGAACTTGCTTCGCGTCATCTGCGCGACCCCGGCGACGAACGGCGCGAAAGTGCGCAGGAACGGCATGAAGCGGGCCGCGACGATCGTGATCCCGCCATAACGCTCGTAGAACGCATGCGCCTGGTCGAAGGCCTTGCGGTTGAAGAAGCGCGACTGCTCCCACTGGAACACCTTCGGGCCGAAATGGCGCCCGATCGCGTAGTTGCTCTGGTTGCCGAGGATCGCCGCGGCGCAGAGCAGCACCAGCGCCAGCGGCAGACTCATCAGCCCGGCGCCGCACATCGCGCCGACGACGAAGAGCAGCGAGTCGCCGGGCAGGAACGGCATCACGACGA
>JBDTXV010000292.1:0-4028 GCA_040006015.1 Caldimonas sp. | reverse complement strand
GCGCATCGCGCTCGGCGACCAGCTCGGCGATCGCGCGCTCGGCGTCGAGGATGCTTTTGCGCTGGACCTCGGTCGGGTGCGCGGTCAGCACCGGCGAGATCCACGCGTTGTCGAGCACGTCGGCGATTTCGGCGGCGCCGATGCCGCGCCGCGCGAGGCGCTCGAACGCGAGCGCGAGCGAGCCGTCCTGCAGATGGCCGCGCCGGTCGTGGTAGCTGCGGCGGCGCAGGTGATGGCGGTCCTCGGCGATGTTCGCGAGATGCGAGAAGAAGCTGAACGCGCGGATCACGTCGACGGTCTGCTCGCCGGAGAGGCCCTTCAGCAAGCGGTCGAGCGCATGCCCCGCGGCGCGGTCGCGCTTCAGCCGATAGCCGACCGCGAGGCGGCGCACGCGCTCGACCAGCTCGAACGCGGCCTTGCCTTCCTGCTCGCGGATCACGTCGCCGAGAATCCGGCCCAGGAGCCGGATGTCGTCGACCAAAGGGCGGTTCTTGTCCGCGCCGGCCTTCTCCGCAGCCCCGGCGCGCGCGGCGGCGTCCGGCGCGGCGTCGGCTCGGCCGCCCTCGACTGCGGTCTTCGAATTTCTTTTCATCGGCTCCCCGAATCGATCGTAGCAGCGCGTCCGAGCGGCGCGCGCGCGTGTTCGCGAGGCGCTTGCAAGAGACGCGCCTGCTAGCATCGAACGATGGCCGACGCCCTCGTCATCGCGACCCGCGAAAGCCGTCTCGCGCTGTGGCAGGCCGAGCATGTGCGCGATCTGCTGCAGACGCGCTGCGGCGCCGCGGTGACGCTGCTGCCGATGACGACGCAGGGTGACCGCGTCCTCGACCGCACGCTTGCGAAGGTCGGCGGCAAGGGCCTCTTCGTCAAGGAGCTCGAGGCCGCGCTCGAGGACGGGCGTGCGCAGCTCGCTGTCCATTCGCTGAAAGACGTGCCGATGGATCTGCCGCCGGGCTTCGCGCTCGCCGCGGTGCTCGAGCGCGAGGACGCGCGCGATGCGTTCGTCTCGAACCGCTACGCGTCGCTCGATGCGCTGCCGCACGGCGCGACCGTCGGCACGTCGAGCCTGCGCCGCGTCGTGCAGCTGCGCGCGTTGCGCCCCGACCTGCGGATCGAGCCGCTGCGCGGCAATCTCGACACCCGCCTGCGCAAGCTCGACGAGGGCGGCTACGACGCGATCGTGCTCGCCGCCGCGGGCCTGAAGCGGCTCGGCGCCGAGGCGCGGATCGCGGCGCTGTTCACGATCGAGCAGATGCTGCCGTGCGCGGGGCAGGGCGCGCTTGCGATCGAGGTGCGCAATGCCGCGACGGACTTGCGCGAGCGCATCGCGGCGCTGACCGATGCGCCGACCGCGCTCGCGGTCGAAAGCGAACGCGCGGTCTCGCGCGCGCTCGGCGGCAGTTGCAGCATGCCGCTTGCCGCGTACGCGGCCTGGCAGGGCGACGAACTGGTGCTGCGCGCCGCGCTCGGCCATCCGGAGCGTGACGACGCGCCGCTGCTGCACGCGCTGCAGCGCGACCGCGTGCGCGGCCTCGACGAGGCCGAGGCGCTCGGCCAGCACGCGGCCGCGGCCTTGCGTGCCGGCGGCGCCGCGTCGTACCTCGCCGCCGCCGGCTGAGCGGAGCGCGGTGATGCGCGTCATCGTGACCCGCCCGGCCGCGCAGGCGCACGGCTGGGTGCAAGACCTGCAAGCGCGCGGATTCGATGCGGTCGCGCTGCCGCTGATCTCGATCGCCGCCGCGCCCGATCCGGCCGCGGTCCGCGCGGCGTGGGCGACGCTCGCCGAGCGGCGTCTCGTCGTCTTCGTCAGCCCGAACGCCGCGACGGCGTTCTTCGCCGCGGCATCGCCCGGAGCGCGCTGGCCGGCGTCGACGCGGGCCGCATCGCCCGGGCCCGGCACGACCGGGACGCTGATCGGCCTCGGCGTGCCGGCAGCGCAGATCGATGCGCCGGCCGACGACGCGCCGCAATTCGACTCGGAGGCGCTTTGGGCCCGGCTCGAGCGCGACGACTGGCGCGACGCGCCGGTGCTCGTCGTCCGCGGCGAGCGCGGGCGCGACTGGCTCGCCGCGAGGCTCGCCGAACGCGGCGCGCACATCGACGAGATCGCGGCCTATGCGCGCGCCGCGCCGACGTTCGACGCGAGCGAGTGGCGGCTGCTCGAAGCCGCGCTCGCGGCGCCGCAGCGGCATCTATGGCTCTTCAGCAGCTCGGAGGCGATCGAAAATCTCGGTGCGCTCGCGCGTCGCCGCGGCGCGAGCGACGAGCGCGCTGATATCGGTATCGATGCGGACCGTGCACCCGCCGCTCCGGATCGGCCGGGCCGCGCGCCGGCGCGCGTTGCCGACTGGCGCGATGCTCGCGCGGTCGCGACCCATCCGCGCATCGCCGCGCGCGCCCGCGAGCTCGGCTTCGGCGCGGTCCACGAGGCGCGGCCGACGCCGGCCGCGGTGGCCGCCTGCATACAATCGATTCGACCGTGAACGAAGCCGCTCCGCCCGCCGCCGACTCCCAGACGCCCGTCGTCCTGCCAGCAGCTGTCGAGCGGTCCGGCACGCGCACCGATCGCCGTCTCGCGCATGTTCGCCGGGCCTGGGTGGTCGCCGCGGTCGCACTGCTGCTCGCGCTGGTCGGCGTCGGGCTCGCGTGGAAGGCCGACCAGCGCGTGCGCAGCATCGAACAGGAACTGGTGCGGCGCCAGCAGGACAGCGCCGGCCAGTCGGCCGAGGCGAAGATGTTCGCGAAGCAGGCGCAGGAAGGCGCGCGCGACGCCGCCGCGAAGGTCGCGCTGCTCGAAGCGCGCGTTGCCGAGGTCGCACTGCAGCGCAGCCAGCTCGAGGAACTGATGCAGTCGCTCTCTCGTTCGCGCGACGAGAACCTGCTCGTCGACGTCGATGCGGCGATCCGCGTCGCGATGCAGCAGACCGCGATCACCGGCAGCGCCGAGCCGCTGGTCGCGAGCCTGAAGCAGATCGACGAGCGCCTGGCGCGCTACAACCAGCCGCGCCTCGAAGGCGTGCGCCGCTCGATCGCGCGCGATCTCGATCGCGTCAAGACGGCGAGCGTCGCCGACATATCGACCTTGACGATCAAGCTCGACGAAGCGATCCGGATGGTCGACGAGCTGCCGTTGCTCGGCGAAGCGCAGCCGTATGCCGACAGGTCCCGCGCCGCGGCTTCGGCGCCGCGTGCACCGGCGAGCGCGGCCGCACGTGCGGCTTCGGCGGCTTCGGCGCCGTCCGGCCATTGGGCCCGGGACGTCAACGACGCGACCGCGCGCCTGCTCGGCCGGGCCTGGGACGAAGTGCGCTCGCTGATCCGCGTCACGCGGATCGATCATCCGGATGCGATGCTGCTGGCGCCGGACCAGGCCTTCTTCCTGAAGGAGAACCTGAAGCTGCGGTTGCTGAACGCGCGCCTCGCGCTGCTGAGCCGCCAGTTCGACACCGCGCAGGGCGATCTGCAGAGCGCGCAGGCGTCGCTCGAGCGCTACTTCGATCGCAGCTCGCGTCGCACCGTGCTCGCCGCCGAGCTGCTGCGCCAGGTCGCCGGCCAGGCGCGCCAGGGCGGCGAGCAGCGGCCGGACGACACGCTCGCCGCGCTGGCCGCAGCCGCGGCGGGGCGCTGAGCGGACACCGGCCGATGCGCGCGACGATCTGGTTCGTGCTGCTCTTCGCCGTCGCGGTCGTCGCGGCTGCCGCGCTCGGCACCAACGACGGTCTCGTGACCTTCTATTGGGGCAAGTGGCGCCTCGATCTGTCGCTGAACCTGTTTCTGCTGCTGCTGCTCGGCACCTGCTTCCTGCTCGTCACGCTGCTGCAGGCGGTCGATGCGCTGACCGGCCTGCCGCGTCGCGCGCGTGAGTGGCGTGTCGCGCGGCGCGACCGGACCGCGCAGGCTTCGCTGCGCGACGCGCTGGCGCAGTATTTCGGCGGCCGCTACAGCCGCGCGCAGAAGGCGGCGCAGCGCGCGCTCGCGATCCAGGCCGATACGCCCGAGCTCGCGCAGGACAACGAGTTCACGGTGCT